>DAHVAR010000152.1 GCA_027314515.1 Actinomycetota bacterium | reverse complement strand
CCGCGAGCTGATCCAGCAGCTCGTCGGTGGCGCCGCGCAGTTCCAGCGTCGGCGTGCTGACGCGCACGCCGAGCAGGGGGTAATTCTTCATGAGGCAGTCGGCCTGCTTCCATGGTTGCGGCGTAGGCGATCGGCTTGCAGGAGTGGTTGCACCACGGGCGCATCGTCGCAACACAGCAGCCTCGGTTGCCATCGATTTTCCACGGCCCGGCGAATGCTCGCTCACTGGTGGACCCTTGTCTTGTCGGTGGTAGACATGCCGCCGATGCACCCGAGGTGCCGCCGGGCCACCGCCCTGCTCGCTTGACGCTTTGACGTCCGGCATGAGTTCTGCGGGGCCCGGCGGTTGCCCGGGGCACGCCGACCGTCGACAGGACTGAGCGCCACCGAGCGCCTGACAGCGAGCGGACTGGCCGGACAGGTCTCGGCGCGAGCGCGGCCCTGATCGCGTCGTTGACGACCTGCTTCACCGTCGACCTCGTTCGGTGAACGTGCTCCTCGGCGAGCCGCGCTACATCATCGTCGAGCGTCAAGGTGGTACGCAGGGAGTCATCATAGTGCAATGAATTCAGGCATCAAGATGCCTCGGTCCGCGCTGCCGGCCGCGGGTTCGGCTACGGGGAACGGGCGGTCGAGCTGGGGGAGATGGGCCGCGCCTCCTATCGCGGATTTCCGTGCAGCGTTCCTGGCCGAGCGACCTTGGCCGAGGGCCCGAGCTGTGCACAAGACCTGCGGAGGACGCCAGCCGCCCAGCAGCGGAGCCCAATCCAAACATATGCGCATGCTAATGTATGTGTATGCTCACGCACCGGCTGCAGATTCTTATCGACGACGAGCGCTACGAGCGGGTTCGGGCGCTCGCGCAGCAGCGTGGTACATCGGTTGCGTCCGTTATCCGCGAGGCGCTCGACCGTGGTCTGCCCGCTACGCAACGGAGGCGCGGCGCCGCGGCCCGTCGCATCCTTGCTGCGGCGCCGATGCCAGTAGATGATCTGCTCATCGAGCTGGATGAGCTCCGCAGGCGTCACGCGTGATTGTCCTTGACACAACAGTGCTCGTCTACGCGGTCGGCGCCGATCACCCGCTCCGCGAGCCGTGCCAGCTACTGATCCGCGCCATAGCAGACGGAACGATTCAGGCCACCACCACGATCGACGTAATCCAGGAGTTCACGCACGTCCGCGCTCGCCGTCGTGGCCGCAAAGATGCCGCGGAACTTGCTCGTGACTTCATCGAGTTGCTGTCGCCGCTTCTCATCGTCGAGGAACCTGACCTGCGCGAAGGACTACGCCTGTTCCCGGAGGGAACGGGCTTTGGCTCATTCGACGCCGTCCTGGCCGCTGCGGCGCACGCGGCAGGAGCCGAGGCGCTGGTGTCGGCAGATACCGGGTTCTCCGGCATAGCGGCGATCCGTCATGTCGTCCCTGATGCCGATGGCGTGCGCGGGCTGCTGGGCGCCCTGACGACATAGCCGTGGCGGCCTGCGGACCCAGCGGGCCAGCGATGTCTCGTGCGTGCTCTCGTCGAGCAGCGCGGGTGATCCGCGCGATGGCTGCCGATGCCTTCATGAACGACAATGCCCCACGAGTTGGTGCTACACAGTCGCTCGCCGCTGTCCCCGCTCGCCAGCAGTCGGCGAAGTCGCCTGTGTTAACGTCTGGCAGGCCGTGTCCATGATGTCGCCGTCGCCGTGCCATGCGATCGCGGTGACCACCAGGGCCCGGACGTTGAGTCCGCCCACGGAACCGGCAGGAGGGCCCTCTTTGGGGTTCATACGGCGGTGCCCCTCCCCGCGCCGGAGTATGAGCGCGCCGCAGAGCTCGCGCAATATGCAATGCCTGGGTGATCAGGCACTATTGCCAGGCACGGAGTAGGTCCTCCGGGGCCCACGTCGCCGCTAGGGACACGTTGTCGGCGAAACCCGAGCGGGAAACCGCGACTAGGGGCGTGTCGTGAGTGACACCTGGCACCTCGATGGCGTCGCGGGCAAGCTGGTTGTACTCGCGCGTCCCGAAAGGCTTCTCCTCGTACCACTTGATCGAGCCGATGAAGTCGGTCCGCTTGGTCAATGGCATGCGGTCGGCGCCGACGATATCGATCTGCGGGTTGTTCTGTCGGTTCCACCAACTGCCGATTGCTCCCGTCTGCGGCCAGTCCGTGTCGGGCATCAGCCGGAGAAGCGATTCGCGCACGACCGGCTCGACGGCATGGCCGCGAAATGCTGGCCACGCCCGTTCGATGAGGCCAAGGGCGATGTCTCCCCTGCCCCGCTCGCTGAGAGGGAGCACGTCCGCGAGAACTCCCAGCCAGCAGCGGAGGTAGGGGTCGGCGATCCGGTACCGCTTGTTCCTGTTGTCTGTCTTCAGCGAGAGGGGGTGATCGACTGCGAGAACCTTCTTGGCCAGCAGGGTGCGGATGATAGGCGTCAGCGTGCCGGGAGACATCGGAGCATCCCCGCCGGCGTACTGGGCGATGGCGGTGAACGTCCGCTCATCGCCGCCGATGGCCCGCAAGACAGCGTAGGTGGACGTCGTGCCCGGGAATTCACTGGAGATGGTGAGCTCGCCGGCGGCGAGGAAGGGCGAGAGCGGGGACGACAGCGACTCACGCAGGAAGTCTCTGCGAGTCATGCCTGGCGACCAGGACTGGGTGATCTCCGGGAATCCCCCGGTCAGCAGCAGTGCGTCGATGGCGTCCACGGCACTGAGCCCGGTCATGGCGGCGACGTCGCCTAGGTCAAGCGGGCTGACGGTCATCTTGGGTGCCCGGCCGAAGAACGGACGGCCATAGGACGTCAGAGCGTCCATAACCGACAGGTCGCTGCCGACCAGGATGAGCAGAATCGGCTTGGCCGACAGGTCGCGGTCCCAGGCCGTCTGAAGTGCCCCCTCGAAGGAGCGGTCCTGCACCGAGAGCCAGGGCACCTCGTCGATGACGACGATGGATGGCCGGCTGTCCGGGATCGCGGCAGCGAGAACGCGCAGCGCCTGGAGCCAGTTCGTGGCCTGCAGACCCGCCACAAGGTCCGCGCACGGCAGAGTGGAACGCCCGATGGCGGCTGCGAGCTCGGCCCGCTCGATAGCAGCCGGGAGGCCGAGGGTCGCTTGGAAGATCATGTACGGCAACCCAGACCGGTCGCAGAATTCCTGCACCAGCCGGGACTTGCCGACACGCCGTCGGCCCGTCACGATGACGGCGGCACCATGATTCGCGGCCCGTCCTTCAATGATGAGCTTGAGCTGGTCGTCTAGGAGGGCTAGGTCAGCCGCGCGTCCGGTGAACTCCAATAGAGTGTCCCAACGTCCGATCGTTCGATGTTGATTCACCATACCTCGATCTAGTCGACTTCTATTTGATAGAAGTCGTATCTATCGACTATCAAGCGGCAGCTGGCGGTCACGTCCGCTGCCGCCTGCCGCGTCATCGGTCACGGTGATCAGGGACGCGGCGGGCCGGCTCTTCGCGTCGTTCGTGGTCGAGGTCGCGCAGGCGCCGTTGCCCCAGGCGGATCAGGACCGCGGCATCGGCCTCGGCCTTACGCACTTCGCGGTGCTGTACGACGGGACTGGCGTCGCCTCGCCCGGTTCCTGCGCCGGGCGGAGAAGAAACTCCAAGGATCGGCCGCTCCGGGCCGGCCAGCCAGGTCTGCTACGCCTGAGGCGTGAAAGACGACCCCAAGCCGCTCGCCGTCCGCGAGTGGGCCTGCAAACAGTGCGGCACATCATCTGACCGGGACGTGAACGCCGCCAAGAACATAGCTGCCCCCAGGACGCAGGGAGGCTCGAAACGCCCGTGCAGGCCGGGTAAGATCACCGCTCGCGGTGGCACAGGCCGTTGAAGCGCGCCGGGCTGCGCCGGATCACGCTGCACGAGACCAGGCACACGGCCAGCACGCTGATGGAGCACGCCGGCGTTCCGGACAGCATCCGCGCGGCCCGGTGCGGTCACGGCGTCGAGGTCAACCGGACCACGTACCTGTACGCCAGCATGTCCGATCTGGCGGTTGCCCGTGATGCTCTCGCATCCCTTTCACCATCGCGGAGGGCTGACGTGAGAAGTTGTGAAACTCACCGGCCCATCACAAGCGGCAGGGCCGCTCCCGCGTCTCGCGGAAACGTCCCTGACCTGCTGTTCTTCCAGTCGGGACGGCGGGATTTGAGCCCGCGACCCCTTGACCACCAGTCACGATCTGGCCATTGCCGGGCGTCGCTGAGCGCGGCCCGGCGAGCCTGTGACCAGCGCGAATTACGGCTGGGCGCCGCCCGAAGCGGCTCATCGGCTGCCACTGTTGGCTCCCCGTTTGGCTCCCCAATTGAATGGCACGCTGGTTGTAATGAAGGACTATGACCGCAGTCCTCGGGACGCGCCGTCATCGTCGTCGCGTCCGGAGTACATGATCTTGCTGCCTGGTGATGCGGGATCCTGCCGAGATTGCGGACGGTGCCTGGCGGGGCGTGAACGCCTGGACCGCGAACGAGCGTGACTCGAAGTTGTATATGGAGAAGCCAGATGAGCAAGATTGATGACCTGATTGCAACAGAGGGCGCAGCGGCCGAAGCCGCGCAACTGCCGGACGATGCGAGAGGAGAGCGGCGCAACCGCGGCCGCTCGGTGATGTTTTCCATCCGGCTAAATCCCGATGAGATGGCCGAACTGGAAGGCTACGCGGGCAGGCGAGGCCTGCCGGCCCGGACGCTCGCCCGAGCGTGGATCCTGGCCCGGCTTCGGCAGGAGTCCGGCGACCAAGACGATCTGCGTGCCAGGGTTGCCCGTCTGGAAGAGGTGGTGTTCCAACGCAGCGCGTGAGTCTCGGCTCGCCGCGGCCAACCCAGAGCGGGCGTTCTCGCGCGAGTCTCTTTATTCCGTGCTGACATTACGAACGCCCAGAAGTTCCGGGTAAGGAAGTCTCAATCAGCATGATCCGTGCGGGAAGGCCACTGTTGTCGTCAGGTTGAGCGTCAGTCTGGGAGCGGGGAGGTCGTCGATGCACTAGCAGGACCTCGCCGCGCACACGTGGATTCGGGCAAGGCCGCCGGGCCAACCTCGGACGAGTTCGGTGCGGTTGGCCATGATCAGATCCCTCCTCGCCCAGGTGCTGTGGACCCGGGGGGACACCGGGCTACTCGGGGGACCTGGCTCCTCTGGTAACTCGCGCATCCTCGCGGAGTAGGCTGAGCGCCGCTTGGGTCCAGGGGAGCTGATGAGGACTGGCGCACTATCACGGGCCTTCGGGGTACCCAGCAGCGGGCGTAGAGGCAATAATCGCACCTATGCGGGCACCTAGGCGCCGACGCCCAATGAGGCGGAACATCGGGACCATCCCCGACGGGGTGGACCTCGCGTTACTAGCTGATCGCGCGACTTACGTTGGGAGCGGCGAGCACAAGTCGTTCCCCTCATTCGCCGGGGATGCCCGCCTTAGAGCCGACGCATCCAAGTGTGACCCTAAGCTTGCGGACGTGAACCAGTTGACCGCCTGGCTCAGAGACGCCATTAGGGCAGGGCAAGTTGGCGAACTATGGGAGGGTGACTTCCCGCGGAACGCATGGTGCCGTCAGGACGGTGTGTTGTACGAGGCGCGCTTGGTGAACCAGGAACAAGGGCAGTACAAGGGGTATCCACTGCAATCTGGCGAGGAGCCGGGGGGCCTCAAGTGACAGCAGGCGATCAGTTCCGGATCACTTGGGAGTGGGAGCCTGCGCCCGGTGTGCGCGCTGCTGAACACCAGGCCACCTGGGCGCGCATCGAGATTCAGGTGGGCCCAGACTGGGTCACCCTCGTTGAGGACCGCGAGTCTCGCAGCTCCCGGCGATCCATTTACTGCCCCCTCTACCCGCTAGCTGAGTGGGTCGCGTACAACTGGTGGTCCTTGCAGGCAGACTCGAGGCCAGCCAGTTTTCTGTCGCAGGATCCGAGGCATGTAAACCCCGCGTCGCGCCAACTGCCGGCGGCGGCCAGGGACCATCACTCCATCCGCGCGAGCGGGGACGGGTTCGCATGGCCTGATCTTCTAATCGTCCCTGACGGCATGCACACGCGTTTCGTCTGGGAAGCCGATCACCCTGGGCCGCCCAATGTGCCGATCAAGTTTCTGACGCGCGGCGATACATGGATTAGGAGTGACGTCGTCCAACGCGAATTGGCTTCGCTCGTCACATCGGTACTAACGCGACTGGCGGAGCGCGGCGTCGGCGGGACTGTGCTGCACAAGGAGTGGGACGCGCTGCAGCACACTACCGCCGACGAGGCTGAGTTCTGTCTCGCTGCAGCGCGGCTCGGGCTGGATCCTTACTGTGGCGCCGAGGACTACGAGCAGCAGATCATGAGGGCTTGGGAAGTGCTGCCTGTCTCATTGCTCGGAGACTTCCTCGATGCTGTCGAGCCTGCCCGCATCGATGATGCTCTGGCCTGGATCTCTTCGGCCCAGCGCGCCATTGAGCGCGCTTCGGCCAAGGGTGTGACAAACCGCCGGGGGCGAATTCTCCAAAAGCTGCAAGGCGCGGTGGCGTCTGTGTCGAAGTCTGCCGGCGCATGGCGGCCTGAGTGGGACCTCGGATACGACCAGGCAAGAGCGGTGCGAGCGGAGGTCGGCCTCGACAACACTGCGCCATTCGATGTAGAAAGCTACGTCTCCAGGGTCACCCGCGCCGGGGCGGACGTGAATCTGCAGGCGATCGGAGCACCCATGGTGGACCAGAACCCGCTGGTCGTCATCGGTAGGGATCGGCCGCAAACTTCCCTGAGATTTACCTTGTCCAGGGCACTTTGGCATTCGTTGCAGAACGAGTCGCCGATCTTCGCCGTAACGTCTGCTCGTACATCCCGGCAGCGCGTCGAGCGAGCATTTGCAGCGGAGCTGCTTGCGCCAGCGCAAGGGATCGCTGCGCTCCTCGAGAGCCCGCCTCCCACTGCGGCACAGGACGATATGGAGAGGGTAGCTAGACGGTTCGGCGTGTCATCAATGGTCATCGATCATCAGATACGCAACCGCCTCGTTCCCGCCGTGTAGAGCGGATAGTTGACCGCTGTCTTTCGCGCCCAATGAGCGCGGCTAGCGCGCCCACCTCGTCGCGCTCGACATGGTCGATCGTGATGTAGTCCACGCGGTCCTCCCGCGTCCTCGCTACCGTGCCGCGGCACGGCCAGGTCGACCTCGCCCACGTAGGGCAGCAGCGTCTTGGGCGACGGCCGGCCAGGACTCGGCGCGCATGCCGCAGACGCATTCAACCTCCCCGTCATCGGAGTCGCGAAGACGCCCTTCCGCACCGCGACACACGCAATCGAGGTCGTCCGCGGCACCGCCACGCGGCCCCTCTACGTCACGGCCGCCGGCGGTATCGGGATCGACAAGGCCGCCCGCCTTGTCGCCGGGATGGCCGGGCCGCACCGCGTGCCTTCGGTACTGGCAAGGGCCGACCGCCTCGCCAACATAACCGAGACGGCCGCCTCAGCTGCTGAATAGATCGTCCCCCTGCGAGAAAACGTGTTCTTCGATTCTCTGCCATGCGCTGGTTGCCTCATCAATGTCCGAACTCACCAAATTGGCGGGTTACAAGCAAGTCATCGAAGGCCAGTCAGACAAGGAACCTGCTCGTTGTGTCAGACTCTCGGCGTGGCATCGCTCAAGTCGAGGGGCGCCGATGTCTCCGAGCTCCTGTATCGGGCTTGGGTCGAAGGCCCAGGAAGTGCGGCGGCCCGGTCGCTGGCAAACAGAACGCCTGTCCCGGGCTCTGTTGCCCTCCGCGGCCGTTTCCACTTCCTTACTGATCCGGCCGTCCCGGCTATGCCGGCTGAAATGTTCCACCTGGGGTGGGATATCTGGCGTGCGCAGCTAAGCCTGACCGCGACAGCGGACTCCGCGTTGATGTCCAATGACATACCGGCGGCACGAGCCGCACTGGCGGAGCTCGTTTCGACGCATGAGCGTGGTCTGCACCAGTTGCCGCTGGTGGACGCGGAGGTTGGGTTAGGGGACGCAGCCCGGCAGGCCGACGAGTTCGAGGAGGCAGCGGAGCATTACGACCGGGCACTTGCGTTGGCCTCGGCAGTGCACTACAGGTTCGGTACTGTTCGCGCGCTCGTTCCCGTCGGCTATTTGACGATGATGTCGGGATCGGTACTGCAGGCAGCCGGCATATTCCGCCAAGCGGTAACGCTGGCCAGCGAACTCGACGAGCGGGTCTACCTTGGCGGGGCGCTCACCGGCCTTGGCGAGGCGCTCGGCCGCCTGCGCGACGACGCGGGCGCTCGGGAGGCGCTGGAGACGGCTCTCGAGTTGTTCGAAGCGCTGCGATCTGACGGCGGTGTTGTCAACGCCGCTCAGCATCTGGGTGATCTGCACCGGAGGAACCGCGAACTGGGCGAGGCGCACGCTGCGCTTAGCCGCGCGCTGGAAGTTGCGCAGCAATCGGGGCCGTGGATCGGCGTGGTCAATGCCCGCGACGGTCTCGGTGAGGTGGCACTGGGACAGGGCGACGTTCAGCGGGCCGTCGGGCTCTATCACCAGGCTTACGACCTGTCCGCGGACAAGGGTTATCTGCGCGGTCAGGCCCATGCGCTCAACGGCCTGGGCCGCTGCGCGGCCGAAGCCAGCCAGTGGGTGCTGGCAGCGCGCATGCATCGCGCGGCGCTAACGGCCTATCAGCAGCTTGGAGATCTGCCAAGCTCGACCACTGCGCTGGACGGGCTGGCGCGCGCCGCGTCTGCGGAGGGTGACCTGCAGCAAGCGGTGCGGGCGCGGCTCGAGGCGGTCGCTGCGATCGAGACAATGCGGTCGGTGCAGGACCGGGAGGCCTACCAGCGGGAGTACCGGGAGCGCTTCGCCGCCGTGTACTCGAGTGCGCTGCGCACTGCGGTGACTGCGAAGGATCCGGCTGGCTTCGTGGCGGTCTTCGAGGGCCTGGCCGGCCGCAGGCTTGCCGGAATGCTCGACACGCTGCCTGCTGCCGCGGTTGAGGAGGCGCAGGTCGCCGCTCATGTTCTGGCCAGCTCCCATCACAAGCCGCTGAGCGGCACTGACCTGGCCGCGACACCGCAGGCTGAGCGGCGCGCTCGCCTGCTTGGCCGCCTAGCCTTGCGGCACGGGATGCCTGACGTGGTGGAACGCGCTATCGGCGATCTGGCCGCTGCCTTGTACCGGCCGTTCGCGCCTGACTCCGCTGCACGCTTGCTAGCGGACACGGCTGTCCGCGGACACATGTTCCTTGCGACGATGCTGCCAGATCGCGATACCGAAATCGCCTGGCTGCGAGCAGGCCCCGGCGTGGAGGCAACTGCTGGCATTCACAAAGTGCCGGCAGCTGCCAGGGATCTGGTGCTGTCGATAGCTCGTGACGGGTTAGCGCCAGACACCCGTGCGGCTGATCTCGCGCCGCTCGCTGACCTCGTTCCGAGCGACGCCTTCGCAGGGCTTGCCGACGGCGATCCGCTGATGATCGTCCCGCTCGGGCCATTGTGGGGGATCCCGTGGCCAGGCCTTCCGGTAGGCGGCGCTTTCCTAGGTGAGCGCTTCGCTCTAGCCGTCACGCCGTCGCTCACGCTCGCCGACCATCTGGGCGCGCAGCCGGGCCTGGATGTCCCGCGGATCGTCGGTCAGTGGCGCAGCCCGGAGATCCGGTTCCACGAACTGGTTGCCTACCTCGATGACTCGCGCCTCGATCTCGACGTCCTGAACTCAGCTTCCGATGCGCTAGCGGCCGCAACCACGGCCAATCACGATCTCCTGGTGCTCGCTGGCCACGGGCGGCCGGTCCCGGCCATGGGGCACTACCTCGATCTTGGCGACGACATCGTGCTCACCCCCGCGACGCTGCTTGACGCTCACCCGCCGGCGCGGCTCGTTCTGGCTGCATGCTGGGGTGCGCACACGCCCGGCATTCCCGACAGCGACCCGCTCACTATCGCCACCATCGCCCTGGCTCGCGGCAGCCGCGCCGTCCTGGCCACCACCAGCGAACTGGCCGATGACCCGCCGGCGAGCGCCTTCCTCAACGGCGTGCTGCACCGCTTGCCGTCACAGTCCATGCCCGCTGCCGTCCGCGACATGACACGGCGGTTCCTGACAAATACCGCCTACCGCAACGGATACCTGTCACGATGGGCGCCTCTGATCACCATCGGTACGGCGAATGCGGAGGCCCGATGAGCGAGAAGCAAGCCGAACCGGACGAGCCGTATGACACAGCAGCACCTAACGCCTATAAATGGACGGAACGAGCTTTCGACCTGCTTCAGTCCGGCGACCTCGCAGCCCGCATAGAGACAAAGGCGGGCATCCACACTGCCCTCGTCACGGGGCAGTGCCCGCGCTGTCGTCACGCCATGACCTTCCAGCTAGTACTCGACACCGTCACCGGCGAGTCGCTGGGCACGCTCAGCGCCCGCAAGACAACGTACGCTAGCAGGAGTACGTAGCACTCACTGCCTCGTGCCAGTGCACCGAGCCACACGCGGGTCGCCCCGGCAACATCGACCACGGCTGCGGCATTAACTTCCGAATCGACATTCGCGCCGGCGCCTGACATGGCATCCGCAACCCAGGATCCGCAGACCTCGCAGTCCTCGGCCGACGGTTTGCCGCCATACCAAAAGCCACCAGCGGGCCCGACTGCGGACAGCGTGCACGACCGCGACCGGTGGGAGGAACTCACCGATCAGAGCCTGCCCAGCGTGCAGGCTGCGGCCGAGAAGTGGCGCACTGGGCTCGCCGCGTTCATCACGCTGGTAACTGCCGGGCTCTTCGTCAAAGGCCCCGCCGCGGCCAGTGACATGACGACGAGTTGGCGAGCAGTTATCACTGCCTTCTCGGCCTGCGGTCTGCTGTCAGCGATCGCGGGCCTGTGGCTGGCGCTGCAGGCCGCAGCCGGCACGCCGGCCCGGATCAACCTCAGCCAGATCACCGCAAAGTACGGCGGAGTCCGCCAGTTCGAGGTCGCCTGCGCGCTGATCGCCTCGGGTCGGCTCCGCTGGGCACGCGCACTGGTCGCCATCGCACTCGTGCTGCTCGTTTCCGCTGCTATCACATGGTGGTGGGCGCCGCCGCTGCCACCGCAGCCACCGGCCATGGTGAGCATCGACACACCGAGCGGCACAGTCTGCGGGACACTCGATAGTGCAGACAACCATGCGTTCCGCGTTCAGGTCGCAGGGAACTCGAGTCCAACCCGGATTCCTTACGCCGCAGCCAGGAACGTGCGAGTCGTCGCATCCTGCTAATGGAGTAGAGACGGCAGCCGCCAGGAGTTGCCGGACCGGTGCGTCTACGGACGGAACGGGCCGGGATCGGGCGACGTGATCGAGAGGTTTAGTCGTTCTAGCCGCTGCCTCTCCACTAGCTAAGTCTTCCCCAGCTCACAGGGCTGGCATCAGGGCGACCAAGAAAACCGTTCCGGCGATCCCGTGACCTACTGACCTGCGGTTTCTCGCCCGGCTGTTGCAATTCCCGAGGCTTCGGTACACGCGCTCGGTGACCGCGGTGCCGCGGTGGCCCACCAGGCGAGCTCAGATCTTCAATCCCGCATCAAGCTGCTGGCTGACGGAGTGCGTGTCCCCGGCGCGCAGCAACTGGAGCCATAGCCGGGCCGTAGTAGCTTTGGCTCCCCCTGAGCCTCCACCGAATCTCTCAGGCCTCCTACCAGTCGGGACGGCGGGATTTGAACCCGCGACCCCTTGACCCCCAGGACTGGGCAGTAGGTGTTTTGGCTGTTCAGAGGCCCTCAGGATGGTTGGCGCCGCGAGGCTCGACCTGCGGCTTGTTCGGCCTCACGCATAGCGTCTGGTCCCCAGATGGTCCCCAGGAGACCATTCTGGGGCGCCGTGAAGTCAGGCTGCGTCGAGCGAGATCACCATCGCGGAGACGGTCGTGGGCTGGGGAGTCGGCTGACCATCCTCGCGCAGCCCGGCAAGGTGCAGCTTGATGGCCTGCCGCATCTCGGCGATGACGGCTTCCTCGGTGTCTGCGAGCGCGACACAGCCGGGCAGATCCGGACTCCAGGCGCCGTAACCACCATCATCGGCCCGCTCGATGACGACCGCGTAGCTGGTCATGGTGTCCTCCGGTCTAGCCCTGCCTGCTTCATGATGCTTCGCACAGTACCTACGGGCAACTCGGCGCTCAGCGTTACAGCTGCCCTCGATGGGAACTACAGGCAGCTTGGTCGCTGGCGACCGTCGGAGCTGGTCAGTGGTCAGCGCGAGGCTTAATGGGTAGCAGGAGCCGCGTTCATGTTTGCCCATCCTCGAAGTACGGGGCTGGCTGGAGGGTCTGGATGAGGGCCACACCGCCTATGCGGAGGAGGGATGACGATGATGAGCAGGGACACGTCGCGGCGCACCGGCCTCGCCGGGGACCGGGCGGCCCGCATGCAGCGCCCCGGGGCCGCTGCCGCCTACGAGCTGGCCAGGCTGCGCTATGAGCACTGTCCGCCGATGTATCCGAGTTACGAAGCGATTGACGAGCGGAGTGTCTCACGACATCGGCGTGAGCGTTCAGCGACGAGTGAGACAAGGGTGTCGGGCAATTCGCGGTGAAGTGACTTCACATCGTCGGCTGACGCAGAGTCGCTGAAGGCGTCTGGCGCGTAGGCGGCCAGTTGGTCGACGCGAGCGACCAAGCGGTCAGGGTCGAGACCGAGGTCCTTGGCAGCTGCGGGCCACGTGTTGTGCCAGGGATAGACCCGGTAGTCGCCGCCGATTTTCATCGCCAGGCGCAGTTTCTTCTCGTGCGTCCCTTCGGGCAGACCCGAGGCGATGTCGTAGAGCGGGGCAAGACGCACCTGGTTGTCTGCCAGCAGTAGCGAGTAGTTCTTCGCGTGGGCATCTGTGCCACCCACGATCCAGTTCCAGATCAGGGCGTCGGCAAACCGAAGGATGGCGGAATCGGCGATACGGGGTGCCATGATGCGCCGGAAGAGTGAAGCGACATCGGCGGGACCGGGACCGCCCTCGTTCTGGTATTTCTTCGAGGGCGGAAGGCCAAGGGCCTGGCACAGATCTTCCTGGTGAACCCGGGCAATCGTGGACCCTTGGCTCAGGCGATCGTAGCGGGTGACGACGACAGCGCTTTCGTCCGAGAACCGCTCGACCCGGGTCCTGGCTGCGATGAGACCGCAGCGTCGCGCTGCGTCGAGACAAAGATGCTCATTGAGATCGTGATCGTCCAACCCTGAGACAGCCGGCTTGAGAATGTGCGTCGTTGGTGTCGATCCGGAAGGAACGCCCCAGCGACCCTTCTCACGGAGAAGGGCGGTCTTGGCTTGCGCCCCGGCGAGGCTGAACTGTCCTGTGAACATGCACCCCAGCCACGCGGTGGGGTCTTCGCGCAGCTCGCGCAAGCGTTGGGCCGCGCCGTCCTCGTCGAGCCACACGACGTCGCCATGGAGGTCCCCGGCTCTGTTGCGCACCTGGTCTTGTGTGATCAGCAGTGCCTTGTGCCTGCTCTGTACTTATTTTATCGTCCTGGCCCGCGGTGCGGCCGGCAGCGGCCGGGCGGGATCTGGTGAGCGCGGCTTGACATGGGGCGGGAGGCCGTAGCCTTGTCCGGCGGCGGGCTGGATCTTTGATCCGGCTCCGCCTTCGGGCCCGCGGGCGGCCTCCCGCGCGGGTCTTATGTCAAGCCGGGCGGCTGCCCGGCGTGCGCAGCCAGGCCCGGGGGTGTTGTCAGGCGGGGGTGGCTGGCCCCAGTATGCGGCGTCGGCCTCGCCCGGGGGGCGCAGCCCGGTGCGGTGCATCAGCCGCTGGTTGTTGTACCAGTCCACCCAGCCGGCGGTGATCTTCTCCAGGCCGGCCCAGGTGGTGATCGGGCCGTCGCGGAACGGCGAGCCGTCCCTGGTGCACTCGGTTTTGTACAGCCCTATGGTCGTCTCGGCCAGGGCGTTGTCGTACGCATCGCCGACCGAGCCGACCGAGCCCGCCAGCCCGGCGAGCATCAGCGACTCGGCGTAGCGCACCGAGGTGTACTGCGAGCCGGCGTCGCTGTGGCAGACCCCGGGCGCCGCGCCCGCCCGGCGCAGCCAGGCCGAGGCCTGCGCCAGCGCCCGCTGGATGAACCCG
>DAHVAR010000143.1 GCA_027314515.1 Actinomycetota bacterium | reverse complement strand
TCAACCCGGCCACCCCTCTCTTGCCTATCGGGCGCCTGCCGTCAGCCGTCAGGAGACGTTCAGCGCGTTGGTGTCCTCCAGGAAACTGGTGTAGTAGCCGTAGAGCGTCTCCGTTCCGGTGAACTTGATCGTGATCTTCTGGCCGATGAACGAGCTCAGCGAGAACGAGTGCTGCACGTACCCGCTGCCGGCGTTCTCGTTCGAGTACGTCGCCAGCGTCTTGAGCACCGTGCCGCTGGAGTTCAGGACCTGAACCTTGAAGGTGTCATAGACGGCGCCGCTTGGGTCGTCGGTCTGCACGTACAGCCAGAACGACAGCGTCGCGCTGGTGCAGTTGCTCGGGATTGTGACCGTCTGGGCGAGGGTGTCGGTGTGTGGCTGGCCGTAGCCGTCCAGCCAGGCGAACCAGGAGCCGGACTGGGCCGGCTCGCCGGTCGAGGTGTTGTTGAGCACGCCGGCGGTAGACGTCCACGGGCTGATCGACCCGGTCTCGAAGCCCGGGTTGCCGAGCAGCTGGGCCGCCGTGCAGCCACCACCACCGGAGGACGCGATGGTCCAGGTGAAGCTGGCCGAGCCGGAGGCGCCGGTGCCGTCGGTCACGGTGACGGTCACGCTGTAGGTGGCCGCCGTGGTCGGCGTGCCGGAGATGAGGCCGGTGGAGGAGTTGATGGACAGTCCGGCCGGCAGCCCGCTCGCCGCGTAGCTGAGGGTCGCGGACGAACTGGAGTCGGTGGCCTGAATCTGCAGGCTAGTGGCGGTCCCGACGGTGCCGCTCCGGTTGCCGGGGTTGGTCACTGTGATGGTATTGCCGCTGCTGGGGTTGGTGACGATCGGGTGCGAGAACTCACAGCCGCCGCTGCCGCTGTTGTCGTCGTTGGCCCAGGTGCTCTGCATGGCGAAGGTGCCCGTGGTCAGCGTCAGGTCTGCGGCGCCGCCGGTGGTGCCCGGTGAGATCCAGGCGCACTTGTCGCCGGTCTCGTAGCCACTGGAGTCGGTCCAGCCGCCGGCCGGGAACTGGTCGGTGATGGTCTCGGCATACTCGTGACCCTCGACGATGGACACGCCGTCCAGGAGGCCGTTGGAGTTCACGAAGTCCTGACCGCAGGAAGCGCCCGCGTCGGTGACGTAGGGCATGTTGGTGAAGGCGATGTCACCGTAAGGGGAGCTGACCGGGCCGCCGGGCAGGCTGGGGTCAGCGTTGTAGTCGTGCCAGGCGCAGAAGTTGCCCGAGGACGTGTTGAAGCCGTCGGGGTTGGTGCCGGTCGGGGAGAGGATCACGTACTGGGCATCCCGGTTGGACGAAGCGGTCGTATTGCCGAAGTGGCCCGCCGCGTTGACCGCCTCCTGGGCGAGCTGGCTGCCGGTGGCCTGCTGGGGCGACGCGGTGCTCTCATCCACCCAGACGCCGGCGATAGCACCGCCGGTCGGGTAGGCGACGTGGTAGGTGTTGCTCGCCGGGCAGCTCTGCGCGCCGGTCGAGACGCCCTGGCAGTACTGCGTCATGACGCCTGACCAGGTCTCGCCGCCGGTGCCCAGCCCTTTGAACAGCTGCTGCAGGTACGGCGCCTCGCCCGACGGGTCGCCCGACAAGGTGATGTCGCCGGAGGAGTTGGTGGACTGGGTGCCCCATTGTGAGCCATAGAAGACCAGGTAGACCTTCTCCGGGCCGGTGGTGACCCCGACGCCGTTGGTGCCGCCGCCAAAGGACAGGTTGTTGCTCGACGCTGCCGCGACCGCCGATGCCGAGTGGGTCGTGCCAGCCAGCGACTGGTGATGGCTCTTGGCCCAGCGGCGCATCTTCTTAAGCTGGCCGACCGTCGGGATGACGCCGTGCCGGTAGGCGTGGTGGTAGGCGGGCGAGTAGGGATTGGCTGAGGACATGCCCGCGGCGGCGGCGGCTGCCACCTGGGTCGGCGCGGCGCCTGCCGCCTGGGCAGGCACGGTGGCCGCCTGCAGAGCGGTCGCCGCGGCGACGGCCACTAACGCGGCCGTGCTACCGCGCGCGACCCATCGTCGGATCGGGGTGCGGTGTTCCATGATGCTCCCTCCATTGGGACCGAGCGTCGCAGCCGGATTCGGCGCAGGCAGCACACCAGAGTCCGTTCTGAGCGCCCTACCTGCGAGTAACGTAACGGTGCGCCCGGTGAGCGTCAATACACATTTATTTAGCCGATCTGCCAGCTTCTCTTAACTGTCCGGCATGCCGATTCCGCTGACCGAAGGACAGGGCACCGTGATCTCACCGTGAGCGATTTATGCATCGGAATCCGCTGTCGGCCGGATACGGCTGCGCGGTCCCTTCCCGAGCGCCAGCGGGCCGCGGCCGGGATGAAATCATGCGCATTAGCACTGTGTTTCGCGTGGCCCATTCCCGCGATCAGGTCACCGAACGAGGATTTGGGATCGGTGTCGCATGCACGGATGTACGCCGTCGTCAACGGACCCAGGCTGGCACCCGCAGACCACGTCTCCCGCGTCACCGCATCCGGCTGGGCGGCGGCTGCTGCCCGGCCTCGGTCCACACCTCGACCAGTTCGGTGATTCGCCCGTCGCGGGTCGTGGCGAACGAGGCTACCCAGAAGGTCTGATCCCCGTCGTAGACACGCGTACAGGACGCTGCGTGGTCGCCGCCGCCGACGATGTCGGATACCGCTGCATGCCAGCGGCCGGGATAGTCCCGGTTGATCCGTACGTACCTCTCTGCGTTCAGCACCTCGCCGGTGTGGACATAGCGGACCTGAACCGCCGGATCGAGCAGATCCGCGATCTTGTCCCACTGCTGTGTCTCGATCATCGCCCACAGGTCGCCGAGGACCTGGGCTGCCTCGCCATATTCGACCACGCTGGCAGTCTGCACTAGAGGGCTGACAGAACGGCGGCCCTGTGCACAGCGCGGTCAGTCGCCTACGCTCGGATAGATGATGGCAACGATGCCCGCCACGTCGGCCAGCGAGGACGTGGCGCAGCGGCTGACCGACGACGGCTACGTGGTCGTCACCGGCATGCTCGACCCGGCTGGCGTCCAGGCTGCGCGGGCCGACCTGGACCGGGTGCTGGCGGCCACTAAGACGGGCCGGAACTTCTTCGAGGGCTTCAGCACCCAGCGGGTCTACGCTCTGTTCGCCAAAACCCGGATGTTCGACCGGGCCGCCGTTGACCCGCTCCTGCTCGGAGTGCTCGACCAGGTGCTCGGGCACTACCAGCTCAGCGCCCCGGTAGGGATCTGCATCGGTCCCGGCGAGAAGGCACAGATCCTGCACCGCGACGACTCGGTCTACCCGGTGCCTGAGCCGCACCCGCCGCTGGTGGTCAACACGATGTGGCCGATGGACGAGTTCACCATCGAGAACGGGGCCACCAGGTTCATCCCCGGCAGCCACCGATGGGAACCGGGCCGCCAGCCGGCGCCGGATGACCCGGCCGAGACCGCCGTGATGTCACCCGGCTCGGTGATGTTCTACCTGGGCAGCCTGTGGCACGGCGGCGGCGCGAACCAGACCGGCACCTCGCGGCTCGGCGTCATCCTCGAGTACTGCGCCGGCTGGCTGCGCCAGCAGGAGAACAACTGCCTGGCGGTACCGCGCGACGTCGTGCGCGAGCTTCCCGAGCGGCTGCAGGAACTGATCGGCTACAACATCTACCCGCCGTTCGTGGGCTACGTCGACGGCAGGCACCCGCGCAAGGTGCTGTCCGCAGATTTCTGAGCGGACATCGGCGCCGGGTGCCAGTCCGGGGTGCAGCCCGATGGTGCAGCAGGGCGCGGCACCGGGTGGCGGGTGTTACGGAGGACGATAATGACCTCGGCTATGGCAGGACCGCTGGATGAAGCCTACGAGCGGCTGCATGCTACGGGGCCCGAGTTTGATGGGTTTCTCTCCAATCACGGCCCGATGGCTGTCGAGGCGATGGTCCGTCACGGTCACAGCGACGTCGTCGGTTCCTGGCTCGACGTGTATATGCGGCGCCTGGAAGAGTTCCCGCGCGGGACGGGCTCGATCGGGCCCGACTGGCGGGAGGCGCTCGGCGATCCGCGCCGGGTCGCCGACTGGACAGCGTTCTTCTGCGGAGAGATCCGCGAGCAGCCATGGCGGCAGGTGCTCAATACCTGGTGGCCCCGGCTGCTGCCAGGCTTGGTCGCCGCCGCCACCCACGGGGTGATCCGGGTCGGCCATGCAGTTCGTGCCCTGCTTGCGGACGGCGATGATGACACCCACGTCGCCGAGCTCGCCCACGGGCTGGCCTACTGGGCTGGCCGTTGGCAGACCGTGCCCACCGGCCACGCAGGCGCGTCCGCTGCCTCCACGGCCGGCCAGGCACACCTGGCCACGTCCGCGGAGTTGCTCGCCGCCGTCCCCCGGATCGCTGGGCAGTCGGGCGGCGTCGGGGAGCGCCTGGCCCGGCTCGGCCGCTTGCCCGCCTGGCCGTCGGCACTGGCCAGCTTCGGCGTCCCGGCAGCACCGGAACAGGTCCGGGCACGGCTGGCAGACCTGGTCGATGCTGCGACCCTCCGGTACTTGTCCTACGGTCACGGCAACGGCATCATGCTCGTGCACACGGCGACGGCGCCCAACGCGGTGCTGCGCACGCTGCCCGCGCTGGATGCCGCGCTGTGGCCACCGAGCCTGGCCGCTGCCTGGGCCGCGACCAGCGCGCTGACTGCCGTGTACTCGCCGGCGCACCCTGCCCCGCGGGCGGAACTGCCTGAGCCGCCCGCCGGAGGAGAATCCCGCGAAGATACCGCCGAGAACACCTTCGCCCGGGCGGTCGGGCACGGGGACGTTCACGTCATCAAGTTCGCCGACACCGCCGTCGAGGTCTTCGCCCGCACGGGCAACCCTGACGCGATCTCCGCAGCACTCCGCGCCGGGAAGCTGATCGAGCCGTGACGGCAGGCGCCGAGTCGTTCTTATCGACGTCGAGCAGTGCGGGAACATCGCGTCAGCGCTCAGCTGACCTCATGCGTGCCGCTCTGCGATCTGCCGCCCCGGCATTCACGCCCCCTCCGGGCGGCCCGATCGTATTCAGCCGCAAGCGCGCCTGGCTGACGACCAGTCTCCGCAGCAGTTCTGGCAGCGCTGGCTCCCTCGCAGCGTTGGCCGGTAAGCCCGCTTAGCTGGGGCGGAGCCACACTGCCATGTATCCCCACAGCAGGCCCACCCGAGCACCAGAAGGACGCCGCCTGGCCGCAGCGCATCCCGGCAGAGCCAAAGATGCCATCTGAGGGGGACCTCCCCGGCGTCAGTCGTAGCAGTATCTACGACATACGGGCTTAGGGAACAGGTCCCATGTCCCAGTTTCGGTAGGAGCTCGAGGAGGTCCCTCATGGGCATCGTAGGCGCGTTCGACGCGCATTCGCGCTGGAGGGGTGCACCGGCTGGCGGTATGTGACCGAGGAACTGACCCTGCGGGGATCACCCCGCACCTGGCCGAGCCGGCCGATACCGCGGCGCTGCGCGGGACGAAGCGGCACGCCAAGACCGATAAGACCGGCAGCGCGCACCTGCGGTCCCACCTGGCGGCCGGAGACCTGCCCGAGTGCTGGATCCCGAACGTGGCGAGGACGCGCTGGCCCCCGCCGCCTGACCCTGCCCCCCGCTGACGGCGCGCCCGTGAACCGATGAACCCGCGGCCGTCTCCTGCCATGACCCTGCTGCCGGGACACGTCCTGGCCAGCCGCCAGAATGAGCGCCCGCAACCCCCCGACCGGGGCACCCGATCACGCATCATGTCGCCGGAGCCAGGCACAGCGCTCCGCGCACCGAGATAAGGCGGGGCGCCCGGCACGGCGGGCACGGCAGACGCCACCTCCCCCCGCGGACGAACGACCGTGACACCGGGCCGTCCGCCCCAGACGATCGCGTGGCGAGGAAGCAGGGGTTCGGGGTGGTCAGGTCATCGAGGATGCACCGCCAGCGAGTCGCTGGGGACGGGGCGCTTTACCTTGACCCCGTACCGTCCGCCCCATAACCGGCAGCTACGAGGAAACGGGCAGAATGAGTCACACTCGCGGCCTTGACCTGGCGGCGTCCTCATAGATAAGGGTCTCGCGTAGGGGAAGATGAGGCAGGACAGTCAGCAGGCTGATGACGTCGTAGCTCGCGGGCTCCAACGGAAAGCTGCCAATACCGGCGTGGACGGCGCGGCCGGTAGCTTGCGGAGCAGGGCTGCGTGGTGGTGGACATTGTGATTCCAGGAGGTGTCCTCCACAGTCTAGAGCCATAGCAACCCGCCGGGCCTGGCAGCTCTGTCCGCGATGCGAGGAGCGGCAGGGCTGAGGGCTCGATCGGCCCGCCGCCATCTCAGCCCTCCGGACGGGGAGCGTAATGCGCGCTGATGGCGTCCAACAGCATGTCAAGCCCGTGCTCGAAATCTGCGGCCGCGTCGTATGACGCCAGGACCGTAGCGAGGCTGCGCAGCCGGGGAAACTCGCGCATCGGCAGGCGGTAGAGCCCCAAGCGGAGCAGGTCGTCGGTCTCATCGGGGTTATCGACGATCTCCTGAAGCTCGTTGAGCACGTGGCCATGCAGGTAGCCAAGCAGTGCGCGATAGGTCGACAACGCGTGAGCGGGGGCGAACCCCGCGCGAACAAGCAGTTCGAGAATGGACTCTAGCGGGCGCAGGGTGCTCGGCGGACGCAGCCCGAGCGGGGTGGCCAGCGGCCGGCTGACTAGCAGCGGGACCACGTTCGGGTGCGCTAGGGCCAACTCGCGGAAGTTGTTGGCGAAGGAGCGGAGTTGGGCAGGCCATGGCTGTTCGGAGGGCTCTACCACCAGCTGGCTGAGAATCAACTCGGCCAGCCCGTCAAGCAGGGCAGCCTTGTTGGCCGCATGCCGGTAGATGGCCATGGGATCTCGCCCGAGCGCCTGCCCGAGACGCCGCATCGACAGTGCTTCCGCCCCTTCCTGATCGACGATCGCCAGAGCGGCGGCGAATACCTCATCTCTGGTGAGCGGACTGGGGCGGGAAAGCTGGTTGACTGTGGTCATCCGTGGCGTGCGTGCACTACTGGGCGTCCGACTGGAGTTTCGCACCGGACCGTCGCTCCTTGAAGGATAGGGGGCTTGCCTGTCACATAAGAATCTACAGTGTAGTCTACTATTAGAACCGTCTCATAGTCCTACGACGTAGACATGGCGCATGGAAAGGAGTACTGTCAGTTTCGTGGTTAGGCGGATCTAAGGCTCTCAGCCCCGGCTTAGCCGTCAGCTCGCTGGACTCAATTGGCCAGTAAAGCACCGCAGGGGTGGCGACCACCAGGAACCGGTTCGTCACAACATGCACCAAGACCGAGGCGGAGAGCGAGCTATGCGCACAATCGACGTCGGCCGCGACCTGTCCAAGGATGTTCCCTGCGGCCCGAGTTTGACCCCCGAGCAAGGACATCGCTCTCCCATTACGTGCCTGGAGTTCTCGCCGGACGGTAGGAGCCTAGCTACCGGCTCCTACGACGGAACGGTGAAGGTCTGGGACCGCCAGAGCCTCCAGGTGGTGCAGACCCTGCGGCACAAGCGGCTCGTCAACGGCGTGCGCTGGTCTCCCGACGGGAATCTCCTGGCGAGTGCTTCAGCGGACCACACGTGTTGCATATGGTTGGCAGCGACGGGGCAGCGGCTAGCAGTGCTGACGCGTCATACCGACGACGTCAACTCGATGGCATGGTCCATCGACGGCAAGCGACTGGCCACGGTGTCCGAGGACGGGACCGGTCGGCTCTGGACCGTATCTGGCTGCCAGCTCGAAGCAGGACTTTTCGCGCACCAAGACCACATTATGTCCGTGGACTGGAACCCTCTGACTGATGTTCTTGCCACCTGCGGCGAAGATGCGACGATCCGGGTTTGGTCCGAAGACGGCCGCGCGCTGAAGGTTTGGCCGCAGGATTTCGATTTAGAGATGTGCCGCTGGTCACCAGACGGCACACGGCTGGCCACAGCATGCGACGACGGTAACGCACGCATCTTCGATCCATCCGGCCAGCTACTGGCCGTCCTCGGGCACGCACCGACGGCGGTGAAGTCGGTGTCCTGGTCGCCGGAAGGCGACCGGCTCGCGTTAGGCGTCTACGACGGGGGCTGCCTTGTCGTGGAGGTGGCAACCGGTCGGATCCAGGCGCTCTACCGGGGGCCCCGGTTGTGGCCACGAGCGGTGCACTGGATGCCCGCAGGCGACCTTATCGCGATCGGAACCCTCGACGCAGCGCCCGTTGTCGTATCTGCCCCAGCCAAGGGCACGCGCAGGAAGCCGGTGCCGCAGAGGTACGAACCGCGGCAGATTCCAGCTGGATCCGCGACCTTCGGCATCAACGACATCGCCATTGCCGAGGATGAAGGCGTGCTGCTGGCCTGCGACGACGGACGGGTTCACTACTGGGATCTGACCGAGGCGGAGGCTGCTGGGTCCCTTGAGCACGCGATGCCCCTGAAGGGTCAGCAGGCTGGTGCCGAGAGCCTGCTCAACTCCGTCGCCTACTTTCCCCCTGCCGGCCTGGTCGCTGCGGGCGGTTTCGGCGGCACATTGACTGTGCGGACTCTGACCGGTGATCTCATCGGCAAGGCGGCGGTGGGCGCGCCCATCAACTGCGTGGCCTTCAATCCGGACCAGCCGTGGATCGCGGTGGCTGACTACGAAGGCCGACTCACGATTCTGGATGCCTCTGGTGGCACGGTGCGCACATTGCGCCGGGCACGGGTGCACCACGGCGCGATCAAAGGCCTGGCGTGGCGCGATGCCGATCATCTGGTGACCGGGGCCACCGACCGGCTAGTGAAGCTGCTTGACGCCGACCTGTGTGAGGTTCGCGTGTTCAGCGGACACGGCAACCTGGTCGACGCGGTCGACGTCTCGTCGGGACCTGAGAATCTGATTGCGTCCGTGTCGCGCGACAAGACGGCCCGGATCTGGGACGGGAACGACGGCATCGCGCATGCGGTACTCCTTGGTCACGACGAGTCACTCAAATCTATCGCGTGGCTGCCAGGCAGTTCTCGCGTGCTGGTGACCGGCAGCTACGACTTCGACGCGAGGCTATGGGACCTGTCCCATGAGGAGCGGTGCCCGCGACATTCCGTAGTGCTGGCGCGGCACCGCCACGGCGTCGGCGCGGTCGGCTGGTGGCGCGGCTGTCCGGTAACCGCGTCATGGGACACCGGCTGCATTGTGTGGTCGCTGACTGATGGCCCTGGTGAGAGCCGGAGAGCGCGGCCGATGAGGACCATGCGGCTGTTGCCGGATTAGCCGCAGCACCGATCTGCGGACGTCACAAGCGGAAGGAACTTACGATGGCGCAGAACATCCAGACGGTGTGGGAGCTGGCGTCAGCAACATTACCCACCGGGCAGGGCAGCGCGCAGATTCACGTGTTCGACAGTAAGCCGCAGGGCGAGGGCGAGATCGCCGTATTAAGCCGACGCGGAGCCGGCGCGGGCGACATTCCCCTAGTCCGCCTCCACAGCGTCTGCCTCACAGGCGACGTGCTCGGGTCGCTCAAGTGCGACTGCGGAGGCCAGCTTCAGGCGAGCCTGGGCCAAATCATGACCGCCGACTACGGCATCCTGGTGTACGTCCTCAACCACGAAGGCCGTGGCATCGGGCTGGCCAATAAGATCCGGGCTTATAGCCTCCAAGCGCTAGGCGCCAACACAGTGGAGGCTAACATTGCGCTCTGCATGCCTGTGGATGCGCGCGACTACCGGCCCTGTGCCGCCGTGTTGAGGTACCTAGGTGTCTCCCAGGTGCGGCTGCTCACCAATAACCCGGACAAGCTCAAGGCGCTGGAAGCCGCCGGCATCGAAGTGTTGGAACGGGTTGCCATGGAAGGGTTCGACAATCCGTTCAACCAGGATTACCTGGACACTAAGGTCCATCTCATGGGCCATCTGCGCAAGTTGACCATGCAGACGGCTCGATCGCTGTGACCGCTCCTGACGCTTCCGCGATGGCACGGGCCTGCCATCCGGTGCTGACTCGGCGGCCGATGCTCGTGCGCAGCGGCAATCCGGCCCGACTGACTGCGTTTGTGTGGCAACGCGCCCTGCAGGCCGCCACTGAACTCGACTGGTCGGTGGCCGCCTCGCCGTGGTCAGCTCCAGGCCAGCCGCAGGACCAAGGACCAGTAGTGCGCAGGCTCAGCCTGCAAGAACATCCTACTTCTCCGCAGGTGGCGGAGGCTCTGACGGTTGCCATGCCTTCTTCCGTGGTGCTGACCGCCGATCCCGATCCACTGGCTGCCGCCCAGGCCGACGCGGTGGAGCGCTTCGCCGGCGTCGGCGGATTCGGGCTGTGCAGCCCAGCCGCCACGCGAATCCTTTTCGACAAGCTGTCCACCCGCCAGTTATGCGCTCGCATCGGCGTGCCTACAGCGCCAGGCACCGACGGCCAGGCGAACGATGCGCCTTTCCGCGCCACTGCGGCCGAGTTGCTCCGCGCGCACGGGCGGCTCGTGCTGAAGAGCCGGTGGGGCTGGGCCGGCAACGGCAACCTGGTGATCGAGCGCCCAGAGCAGCTAGCGAAGGCATGGGCCCGGACCAGATCTGACGGCGTCCTGGCGATCGCCGAGGCATTCGTGTGCGGCCAGGAGGTCTCGGTGGAACTCGTCGCCGGCCACGACACCATCATGGTAATCGGGTGGGCGGTCAAGGGTGAGACCGGAAGTTTGGCCCATCCGGTAGAACGGCTGCGTTTCTCGCCAGCATGCCCACCCCCACAGCACCTGTCCGCCGCGGCTGCGGACTTGGTGCGCGCCACCGGATACCTGGGCATCGTCGAGGTCGAGTACGTCGTGGATGCCGCGTCTGGGCACTTCTGGCTGCTCGAAGCCAACCCGCGCTCAAGCGGCGTCACCGCGCTGCTGGCCGCTGGGGCGAGTGGCTGCTCCAGCGTCGAGTTGGCGATGCGCTCCGAGGCCGCGCACCTGGCCAGCCTGCCGCCGCCGGTGGCACCGGCCCGGCTTGCAGCCGCCGAATTCACTACGGCTCCGCACCTGACGCCGGACGACTCGCGGCCGCACGCCCGATGGGTACACCCAGCGATCGAGGGCTTCTGCCCGCACGTCTACCTGCGCGGGGACGAAGACACCCTGTTGCGGGAACTCGCGCTGGCGGAGGGCGAGCAAGGCGGCGTGCCCAGGCTTACCGCGGCGCTGAGCACGCTCATCGAGGACGCCGCGCGTATCAAGGGCCGGGAATCCGTGCTGACCGGGGCTGGTGCCCGATGAGAAGCCGACGGTCCTTGCGCGCAGTAGTCTTCGACCTGGACGAGACCATCCTGCGCGCCGAAGGCGCGATCATCGCGTCCTGGCGCGCCAGGTACATCCCGTGCAAGCTGCGCTTCCCCGAGGAGCCGTGCACCGCGAGGATCGGTGCCCGGGCACCCGGGTGGGATCTGTACGCACCCCTCGTTGCGCAGCTCGGCCTGGAACCGCTGTTCCCGTGCGTGGTAGCCCGAGAAGACGTGCGCGACATCAAGCCAGCACCCGGTCGGTTCGTTCAGGCAGTCGCTCTGCCCAGCATGTCTGCAGGTGCGGCACCGGAGGCACGCGCGAGGAAGGCCCGGAGCCCGAGCTGCTCTTTTGCCGCTGAGCTGACGTCGGCGGGTGCGAGGTCAGCATGACGGTACCGTGGCGCGAGTTCCGCACAGCAGCCGAGGCGCCGGCAGACTGGTGGCCGCCGCTGGGGACTGCCGATCCACGGCGCACACGCGCGTGGGCGCTAGCCACGCGATGGCCAGATGACGGGATTTCTTACGTCGGCAGGATGCCCGACGGGCCGTTCGCGGCAATCCGGCGGCGCACCCGCGCGGGAGGGTGGTCGCGGATGGACGCCGTAGAAGTGTGCGGCGGCCTGTTCCGCCAGGTCGAGCAGGATCCGGCAGTTGTCGCGGCGGCACGGGCGGCCGGACGGCACCAGCTTGTCCTTGCCGCGACGGGCTATACGAGCCCGATCTGGGGATCAGCGTGCGACGAGCGGGTACTGGAACTGCTGGCGTACTGCCGCCTGCTGACCCCGGCCGATACCGTTACCGCCATCCTTCACATTGAGGGCGACTCTCCGCTCATCGATCTGCTTCGGTGCGCCGGATGGTCCACAGGCGTCACCGATTTGTATGCCAAGTTGGAGCCGATCGGTCGCAATCGGGGCGAGTGGCTGGCCAGCCTGTCCAGCAAACGGCGGATCGCTATCAAACGGGACATCCGAAGGCTGGAGGAAGGCGGCGGAGTGGTCGAGTTGCTGACTGGCAGAGACATTCTGCCGGTGCTCCGGTCTGTCACGGCCCTTGAGGCAGAGGCTGAGCGGCGCCACAACGGTGCTGCCGACGTGCGCATGCTCGCTACCGTCAACGAGAATCTGCTCGGCTGCTTTGGAGACCTGATGACGATGGTCGTGGTCCGCGACGCTGCCAGCGAGCCAGTAGCCAGCTGCTCCACCCTGTCAGGCGGCGGCCTGGTGCTCTGCCGCAACGGCGGTTCTCGCGAGCCCGCAGCTCAGAAGCTGGCCGGATACTTTCACGCCGACTACTACGGGCCACTCGCTCTCGGCTGGGCGAACGGGGATCACGGTCTGCTGCTCGGGCCGGGCTCGCTCGACCCGAAGCTACTGCGCGGCGCACGGCCACAGGCGCTCGTGAGCGCTATCCCGCCAGGTGCGCCGAACGTCCTACGGCGCTTGCTTGAGGTTACCGACGGGGTAATCCGCAGCCGGGCACGAAGCCTAGGCTGGCCCGTTCCAGCCGGTCCCCTCGGCGAAGGGTTCGGCTGAAATGGCACCGGGACGGAGCCGACGGCTACTCGTCCTCGGCGCTGGGCCGATGCGCGAGGCCTTCTTCTGTACCGCAGCCAGAATGGGCGTAGCAGTTGTGCTGGTGGACGAGGATGTCCATGACCGGTACGACCGGATGTGCGATGTCTCGCTTTCCTGGCCCGCAGATGACCTGGAAATCAGTCGGGCTGACGGTCTGCTCACCAGCAGCGCGATCGGGCGGAGCTGCAGGCTGGGCGGTCCATTGAACGGGGTGACGGCGCTCAGCGACCGCGGTATGACCCTGGCGGCGGAACTCGCCGCCCGCCAGTCGCTGCCGGGCCCAGGGCGTGCGGTGGCCAATGCCGGCCAGGACAAGGCTGCCGTCCGAAAGCTGACCGAAGGCACTTCCTGCCGAGCTATCCGAGCCCGCGCGATATCGGAGGACTCCGATATCTGGTCGTTCTTCGGGGATGGGCCGCGGTTGGCGGTGCTCAAGCCGGCCGACGGCAGCGGAAGCGCGTCGATCCACCTCGTCAGCACCGCGGAGGCTGCATCTGCCCGCCTGGCCGAGGTGCTTGCCAGCTCCAGGAATCGCCGGGCGGTGCTTGAAGACTACCTGGCAGGGGACGAGTACAGCATCGAGGTGGTGGTGCGCGCGGGGCGCCGGTTGCACTGCGTGCTCACCCGCAAGGTCACTTCCGGACCGCCGCACCACATCGAGTTGCAACACGTGGTCAGCCCGGATCAGCAGGCGACTTATGGAACCGGAGCCGCCGCCTTCGCGGACAGGCTGATCGGCGCGCTCGGCGTCGCTGACTGTGTTCTGCACATCGAGGCCAAGCTGACCGCCGATGGCTGGGCCTTGGTCGAAATCGCCTTTCGCCCGGCCGGCGGGATGATCTGCGAGCTGGTGTGGCGTGCCTGCGGGATCAATCTATACGAGGAGCAGATCCGGGCGGCTCTTGGTCTTCCCCCAGGTTCGGTGACAGGTACCTCCGGGCATGCTGGCGTTCGTTTCGTGACCGGCACAGGGCAGGTGGCCAGGCTCAGTTCGCTGTGGCCGGTGATCGAGCCATTCCCCTCTATCGAGCACGCCGACGTGACCTTCGTCCACGGGTTCGTCATTGACGCCGTCACGGCTAACTGGTGGCGGGCCGGCTATGTGCTCGGCATGGCTGAACGGCTCAGCACATTGCTAGATGACCTAGCTGGCGCCGCCACCGCGATGGCCGATGCGCTTGGGCTGATCGCGGTCCCGCCCGCGACCGAGCGCAGCCAGCCGCTGAACGGCCTGCCAGACCTGCGCAGTCACCAGTGAGGCCGCCGCCAGCGACCGTGGCTGCCAAGGCCAAGACTGTCGTCGGAGCTGCGCGGGCCGGCCTGCCCGATGCTCACGGCCACCGGCTGTTCCTGGTCGCCATGATCATTGACGCGCTCGGCTCGGGAATTTTCCTGCCCTTCACCCTGCTGTTCTTCGTCCAGGCGGCGGGCCTGCCCCTGGTGAAGGTCGGCATTGCCGTCTCCGCAGCTTCGGCCGTCAGCCTCCCGGCGACCTTCCTATTCGGATGGGTCGTGGACAGATGCGGGCCGCGCGGCCTCCTGGTGCTCGCCAATGCCGGTCGCTGCCTGGTGTACGCGTGCTACCAGCTCATCCACAGCGCTCCTGAGCTGTTCGTGGCAGTCCTTGCCGCGTCACTGTGCGATAAAGCGTACTGGTCAGCCCACCGCCCGTTCGTCGCTGCGATCTCCGTGCCGGGCGAGAGAGGCCGTTGGTTCGGCGTGATCTCCGCGCTGCGAAATCTTGGGCTGGGCTTGGGCGCCCTGGCGGGCGGCGTGCTGATCAGCGTCGACGGTGCCGTCGGCCTGCGCGCACTGGTGCTCGTCAACGCGGCAAGTTTCGCGGTAGCTGCGCTGCTGCTGTCCCGCGAGCGCTCCGGCAGCGCCCAGGAAGGCAGGAGCGCTCAGCCGGCCAAGCACGATGGGGCATCGTCCGCCGGCCAGGGGATCATCGCGCCGACATGGCGCATGGTGCTGCGGGACTGGCCGTTCCTCAGCGTGGTGGCGGCCAAGCTGGCCTTTGTTGCCTGCGCCCTGTCGATAACCCTCGTACTTCCGCTCTACCTGATCAGGAACGCTGGCCTGCCCGGATGGATTGCTGGCACAGTTTTCGCCGTCAACTGCACGCTGGTGGTCATCGCCCAGTCCGGGGTCGTGCATGCTATCGAGCCGCGCAGCAGGATCAGCGCCATCGGGCTGGCCGGCCTGCTCTACGCGGCGGCCGGGGCAGTCTTATGGTCGGACGACGCGCTAGCCGCGTCGGCGGTGGTAGCGGTGGCGGCCACCATTGCCGTGGTCGGCATGCTCATCTACACCTGCGGAGAGATGATCGTTTCGCCTACGTCCGATGCGCTGGCAACCGACCTTGCGCCACCGTCAGCGCGCGGGCGCTATCTGAGCGTGTATCAGCTCTCCTGGTCGGTCGGCGGCGTGATCGCTCCGGTCGCCGGAACCATGCTGCTTGCACACGGCCCATCCTGGTACTGGCTTGCATTCACTGCGACCGCGCTGGCTGGCGCGGTCCTCGTCCGTGGCGCCCGGGCGGCCGAATCCCGCAACGCGCCGACGCCGGCCACGAAGTATCCCGTAGAGCCGCGCGATACGCGGCATGACGCCAGCACAGCTTGACCGTCTGCGCCGCTAGCGGCGGTGACAGGACAACCTCCGGGCAATCCTGCTGCCCGGCACGGGCCAGGCAGGCACGGGCCAGGCAGGCACGGGCCAGCGGGCCGACCGGGCTTTGGAGGGAAGCCGGGCTTGCCGGACCGGCCCGGCGGCTGCGGCCGCGGAATGACCGCTGGCCCGCGATCAGCTCTCGCCCGCCAGCCTCGCCTGCATCCGGCGCATGCCGCGCAGCCAGCGGTCCCGGTCAGCCGCCCGGCGCTGTTCATAGACCGCGACATCGGGATGCGGCAGCATCAGGAACTGCTCACTAGCGATGCCATCGAGCGCGCATGCCGCCACCTGCCCGGACGTCAGCACCCCGTCGACAGCGGCCTGCGCGGACCCGCCGCCAGCCCCGTCCTCCGGCAGCGCGCCCGTGCCCGCCTCGCGCCGCGAGGTGGCGAGCAGGTTGCTGGTGAACGCCTGCGGGCACAGGCAGGACACCCGGATGCCCCGGTCGCCGTAAGTGATGGACAGCCACTCCGCGAACGCCACCGCGGCGTGCTTGGTCACCGCGTACGGCGCCGAGCCCAGCTGGGTGAGCAAGCCGGCCGCGGATGCGGTGATGACCAGGTAACCTTCGCCCCGCGCCAGCATGCCGGGAAGCACGGCGCGGGCCACGTAGACGTGGCTGTGCACGTTGATCGCCCAGATCTTCGACCAGGCGTCATCCGCAGCCTGCTCACCGCCAGCCACGATGATCCCGGCATTGGAGAAGAACAGCCCGATCGGACCGAGCAAGTCCTCGGTCCGCGCCACCAGCGCCCGGACATCTGCCTCCGCGGTCATGTCGGCCGGCACCGCCAGCGCTCGGCCGCCAGCCGCCTCGATTTCCGAAGCGACTTTGGCGGCGCCCTCGGCGTCGATGTCGCACACGGCCACGCCTGCCGCTGCGCGCGACGCAAGACCGAGGGCGAGCGCCCGGCCCGCCCCGCTAGCGCCGCCGGTAACGACGGCTACCTTTCCGGCAATCTCCATGCTCAGCCCCTTGCGGTCGCGCGGACGGCGGCATCTGCCCAGGCAGCGAGCTCCGGATCGGACTCGATCAGGCTGGCGTACTTCTTGCGGGCCTGGTCCCGCTTAGCCGGGATGTACTCGGTCGGCCACAGGCCCGGATGCGGCTCATGGCCCTTCAGCACGTTGCGGGCGACGGTAACCTTGTGCACCTCGTCCACGCCGTCAGCGATCGCCATCGTGGGCGCTGCCGCCCACATCGCCTGCAGCGGCGTCAGGTTCGTGGTGCCGAGCGACCCCATGATGTGCAGCGCCCGGTAACTAACCTCGCGCAGCACCTTAGCCATGGTGTACTTGCAGGCCGCGATCTGCGTCCTGGCCGCCTGGGTGCTCGAGTTGTCGATGGTCCACGCCGTCCACAGCACCAGCAGGCGCAGCATGTTGATCTCCGCATAGGAGTCCGCGATAGCCTCCTGCACCATCTGGTGCTCGGCGATCAGCCGCCCGTGCGACTCGCGGCTCAGCGCCCGCTCGCACATCATGTCGAAGGCCAGCTTCACCTGCGCGACCGTGCGCATCGCATGGTGGATCCGGCCGCCGCCGAGCCGCCGCTGTGCCAGCACCTTCGCGCCATCCTCCGGACCAAGCAAATTCCCGGCGGGAACGCGCACTTCGCTGTACCGGATGTGGTTGTGCAGCGGTGGATAGCCCATGATCTCCACACCGGGAGTATCGCGCGGAACCACGAACATGCCGTTAGTGCACATCACGAAGATGATGTCGGCCCGCGCACCAGCGCTGGTGAACCACTTCTCGCCGGTGATGACCCACTGATCGCCGTCCCGTACCGCGCTGGTCTTGAACAGGTTCGGGTCGGACCCGCCCTGGGGCTCGGTCATCGAGTACGCGGAGAAGGTCTCCTGGTTCATCAGCGGGTAGAGCCACTTCTCCTTTTGCTCCGGCGTGCCGTAGGCGGCCAGCATCTCCATGTTGCCGGTATCCGGCGCGGCCGTGCCGAACACTACCGGGGCCGACCGGTACCTGCCCAGGATCTCGTTCAGCAGCGCGAGCTTGAGCTGTCCGAAACCGGGGCCGCCCAGCTCGCGATCGAGGAACAGCGCCCACAGTCCGCGGTCCTTGACCCGCTGCTTGAGCGGGTCAGCAAGAGACCTGGCCTTAGGGTTGCGCGAATACGCCGCGCCCGGGAAGACAAGGTCGAGCGGCTCGACCTCGTTCCGGCAGAAGTCGGCCACCCAGTCCAGTTGCTCCTGAAACTCCGGCTCGGTTGAGAAATCCCACGCCACGGCGACCTCCAGGGGCCCGGACAGTCATAGAAGGCGATTCTAGAACTAAGGTC
>DAHVAR010000132.1 GCA_027314515.1 Actinomycetota bacterium | reverse complement strand
GGATTCGCTATAGTTGTGCCGTGCCGGGAGACGAGTAGGAGATCTACCAGACCGACGAGGTCGCTGAGCGGATAGAGGATCTGCGGCACGACGATCCCGATTCCGCCCAGAAGGCCGAGGCTGCGGTAGACGTGCTCTCGGCGCACGGGCCGACGCTGCGGCGTCCCCTCGCCGATACCCTAACGGGCTCGAAGATCGCGAACCTGAAGGAGCTGCGACCGCGGCAGACCACTATCCGGGTGCTGTTCGTCTTCGATCCGTGGCGATCAGCGATCCTGCTGGTCGCCGGGGACCAGGCGGGTCAGCGGAAGACGTGGTACGACCGCGCGATCCCGCGGGCGGAAGAACTCTACGGGGTCTACCTGAACGAGCGCGCAAAGGAAGAGGAAGAGGAGGCTGAGCAAGGCCGATGAGCGGGTTTTCCAAGTGGGACCGTGACGCCTACCGCAGCCGCGCGGGCGAGGAGGAGGCCGCCCGGCGCCGTGGCGCGATCATGGCTGGGCAGTGGGGCTATCAGCTCGCTGAGCAGCGCAAGCGGCTTGGCTTCACCCAGGCCGGGCTCGCCGAGATCATGGGTGTCACTCCAGGCCGGGTCTCGCAGATCGAGCACGGCGAGGTCTCGACCGTTGAAGCACTAGCCAGCTACATCGCCGCACTCGGCGGCCGGCTGGAGCTTATCGCCGACATCGGCGGGCACCTGGTCAAGATGCCCGCTAACCCCGCCGCGTGAGGTGAACCGAAGCCGGCACCTCTCATGCGGTCTCAGCCTGTAGCGGCCGGCCAGCTGCACAGAGTCGCGATAATCAGGAAGCCCAGCTGCCGCGCATCCGGCCATACGCCCGCAGAGCTGCCCGCCTGCTCATGGCATGTCTGAAAGATCACCGGCGTAGCACGGATGAGCGGACGTCCTCACATCAGGCATGCGCGCGGCTGCGCACCGAACGGCAAGATCTGCGTGGCCTAGGTCGCTGATTGCCGGGAAGCCGCCATCAATCCAGATCGGCGGGTTTGCGCGCCTGTCCGACCGCTGGCGGTCACAGACCGTTGACGGTCTCGCTATCTGACGCGGCGGTAGATCGCCGAGTCAGGGATTGGCAGGACCGCGGAGCAGTCAGCGACGCGGTCATCGACCGCAGCCGAGCCGTTGCTCATGGAGCTGTGCCGCCTGATCGTCAGATAGCGAGGACGCTAACAGTGACACGGACGGCAAGAACGGGAACGGTTCCGCGCAGTCGGAGCAGACGCGTGGGCATGGGTGATCTGCGATAGGGGCGAAGCCGGCCAGCGCCGAGCCGTACGGACGACCGGCAGCGGACTACGATCAGGAGGTTGGGTTCCAGCCCCTCTGAGGGTGCGTGCAGGCGGCCGCCAAGGTTGGGTCATGCCCGATACGCGCCCACGGCGGCTCGCTGAGTTAGGTTGTGGCTGGTCAGGGCGGCGTAGCCCGGTTCCCTGAAAAGCGGAAGGTCGGCGGTTCGACCCCGCCCCTGACCACCACGAGGTTTTCACATTTCACCAGCTTCATTTTCACATTTGGGTCTGACAGTCGCGCGGGCGTGCCGGGCTGATCTGGAGTTTCCGGCCTTGCAGGGCGTTTCCGGGCTCGTGTACTCGGTCGGCGGGGCCGACTGGAGGGCCGTTGGCCCGGCTGCGGGCGTGGCTGTGCCCGGGCTGGCGGTGGCGGGTGGTGTCGGCTGCTGCTGTGATGCTGGTCTCCGGCTGGCCAGGTCAGGGCGGGACGTCGGCTGCGCCGGCGGGCTGGGGGCTGGCCGCCGGCCCGGGCCTGGCGTTCCTGGCGGGCCTGGAATGAGGCCAGGACTCGCTCGTTGCGCACGACCGTCAGGCAGGCCAGCCACAGCAGCAGCGGGGTCAGGCCCATCACGCGACACCAGCCGCGGTCAATGGTGTTGACCGCGGGGTCCTTGATAGAGGAGTTGTACCGCTCGGCAGCGGTGCGGCGGGAGTATGAGGCCCGCCATTGCGCGGACGGGTAGTCGTGTTTCTGGCGGGTTTTCTCCGCGACCGACGGCCCGGCGGTGATGGTCTGCTGGGTGCAGCAGGCCTGGGGGTGCTCGGGCGGGTTGATGACCTCGGGCCGGCTGCGGTCCAGTTTCATCGATTCCGGGCGGAGCGGGCAGCGGATCTTCCCGGCGGCTGCGGGGCAGGCGTGCCGGCGGTAGCCGTCGGCGTCCTCGCCGGTGTGCACGCCGAGCTTGTACCGG
>DAHVAR010000204.1 GCA_027314515.1 Actinomycetota bacterium | reverse complement strand
CGGCCGGGCTGCCAGAACCCGCTGTACAACGGATACCTCGCACAGATCGCGGCTACCTCGGCGCGGACTGCGTACCTGGTCGGCGGCCGGAGCTCGCTGCTGGTCACCACCGACGGCGGCCGCCGGTGGCGCGCGGTGGCGCCGGCTGTCGGAGACGGCAGCGCCGGAAGCTACCAGGTGATCTTCTTCGGCAGGCGGGCTGGAGTTGTCGTCGCCGCCGGCGCGTCGACTGGCGAGAATCAGGGCCTGTTCCGGACCACGGACGGCGGGCGGACTTGGTCGGAGGTCATACCAGAGCTCAGCTGACGGCGCTGGGTAAGGCTCCGATCGCGCCGGGTGGCTATCCGGGCGCCGCAGATAGTGACAACCGAGCGTGATTCGGTACAGGGTGTACCTGAGGAACTTCGGGCTGCCCGATGCCCGCGAGAGAACGAGAGCAGGTGCGATGCCAGACATCCTGACGGCTTATGCCGAGAGCCAGCCGGACAAGCTCGCCGTCGTCGATGACAAGGGCGAGGGTGACATAGTCCAGTGGACGTACGCCGAACTGGAGGCGGCGGCGAACCGGCTCGGGAATGTCCTGCTGGAGCTCGGCGCCAAGCCCGGCGGCAAGGTGATCTGGTGCGGCCCGAACTCGGTGCCGGTGGTAGTGGTGATCAACGCCACCCGGAAGATCGGCGTGGTGGCCGTGCCGCTGAACTACCGGCTTACCGCGGACGAAGCCAGGTACGTGATCGGCCATTCGGACGCCGAGATCGCGTATGTGGACGCGGAGTACGCGCACCTGTTCGAGGGGCTGGTAGGTGACCTCGCGACCCTGCGGCACGTCATTGTATTCGGCGGCGCGCCCGGTGCCGGGATGCTGAGCAGCGAGGAACTCACCGCCAGTGCGCCGGCTGACCCGCCCGATGTCGGTGACGCGGTGGGAACCGGCGGGACCATGATCTACACGTCCGGCACCACCGGCAAGCCGAAGGGCGCAGTCCGGTACGCCACCGACCAGGAGACCGGCCTGGCGCTTATCAGCCTGCTCGGCTACCGGCCGGATGACATCTACATCACCTCGGGGCCGCTCTACCACAGCGGGCCCGGCGCCTTCATGGGCATCGGCCTGCTGTTCGGCCAGACCATCGTGGTGCAGCGCAAGTTCGATGCAGAGGACTGGCTCCGGCTGGTGGAAAAGTACAGGGTCACGTCGACCTTTTCCGCTCCGGCGCTGATCCGGATGGTGTGCGCGCTGCCGGACGAGGTGAAGGCCAAATACGACCGGTCGTCTATGCGAGTGATGATTGCCAACGCGGCGCCGTGGAGCTTCGCGCTCAAGCAGCAGTACGTCAAGGACTTCCCGCCGGAGTCGCTGTGGGAGGTGTACGGCTCGACCGAGCTGGGAGTCGACTGCGTGCTCAGGCCGGAGGACCAGATGCGCAAGCCGGGCTCGTGCGGCCAGCCGGCTCCCCTCATCGAGATTGTGCTCTTCGACGCGGAGGGCAACGTCGTGACCGGCACCGGGCCAGAAAACTCCGGCGAGCTGTACGTCCGGTCGAAGGGCGTGTTCAACGAGTACTACAAGCAGAAGGATAGCTACGACGCGGCAAGCCGGGGCGACTTCCACACTGTGGGTGACATCGCGTACTGGGATGACGAGGGCTACCTGTACATCTGCGACCGCAAGAGTGACATGATCATTTCCGGTGGCATGAACATCTACCCGGCGGAGATCGAGGCGGCGCTCGAGCAGCACCCGTCGATCTACGACGTGGCGGTTTTCGGCATCCCGTCCGCGGAGTGGGGCGAGATCGTGCACGCCACCGTGGTACTCGCGCCCGATGCCTCGCTGACAGGTGAGGAAATCAAGGCGTTCGGGAAGCAGTACCTAGCCGGCTATAAGGTTCCGCGCTCGGTGGACTTCGTCACAGAGCTGCCGCGTACCGGCTCTGGCAAGATCCTCAAGCGGCAGCTGCGGGCGCCCTACTGGGCAGGCCGGACCGCGCAGGTCAGCTGACGCGGGCAGGTCAGCTGGCCGGTTGCAGGTCTGCCGACTCGGCCGGTGGCAGGCCCAGTGAGCTGCGAGGTCGGCCGGGGCTGCCTGCTGCCTGAGTGGTCGGGGCAGCGCGGCAGATCGCCTATTCTTCGCGATGTGATCATCGAAGAACCCCGGCTCCCGCTCGCTGAGCACGTCCCTTCCCCCGGCGCTTCGGAGGTCGCCATCGATCCGCCCGGCACCGAGGCCGGAACCTGGGTCGGTGCGCCGAGCGCTGTCGCGGATGCCGACGGGATCGTGCTCGCCTACCGCCTCCGCAGGCCGGCGGACCAGGGCCGTGGCTACGCGGTGGCGATTGCCCGCTCGGCCGACGGTGTCCGCTTCAAGACCATCGGCATGATCACCAGCACGGAGATGGACGCCGAGTCACTGGAGCGCCCGGCACTTGTGCGCACCGGGGATGGACTCTGGCGGCTGTACCTGAGCTGCGCGACCCGGGGAACCAAGCACTGGCGGGTCGAGCTCATCGAGGCCGCCATGCCAGCGGCTTTCGATCCCGAACTGCGCAAGGTGGTTCTGCCGGGAGATTCCCGCTCGGCGGTCAAGGATCCCGTCATCGTGAGCCAGGCCGGAACGTGGCACTTGTGGGCGTCGGTGCACCCGCTCGCTGATCCCGCCAGTGCCGACCAGATGACCACGGACTACGCGACGAGTGCAGACGGGGTCTCCTGGACCTGGCACGGTACGGCGCTCAGTCCGCGGCCCGGCGAATGGGACGCCCGTGGTGTCCGGGTCTCGGCGGTACGGTTCACGCCCGACGGCGTGGTGGCGTACTACGACGGCAGGGCGAGCGCCGCGGAGAACTTCGAGGAACGGACCGGGCTGGCGGCCGGTACTTTGCCAGGCAGCCTGACCGCGATCGGCTCGGACCCGGTGGCTCAGGCACCCGGTGGCGGGGGATTGCGCTACCTGGACATCGTCGACCTAGGCACCGGCCATCAGCGTCTGTACTACGAGATCACCAGGCCAGACGGTCTGCACGAGCTGCGCACCGAGCTGCGCACCGAGTTGCGCTGACGTGCGGCCAGCGGACCCGGCTACAAGTCGCGTGCGCGCCCGTTGCGCGCCTGCCGCTGGCCCATCGGCCTGGCACCCACCAGGCCGCCGGAGTCGTCCCTTGGCCGAACCCAGTCGCCGAAGTCGCGGCCAGTGAGGTCGCTGAGCAGCCGGATATCTGGCTCGAAGTAAGGGATCAGCGACTGCCGCTGCTCCCAGGTCAGTGGTCGCCGGGGCAAGGCGCCGTCCTGCAGGCTGCGCTCCAGCAGGTCAATCATGGCTTTGGGCGCCTGGCCGGGCAGCCGGGCGGTGACGGCCGAGCACGACCGCACGATCCTCGACAGAGTCCGGTGCCGCCGGCTGTGCTCCGGGTGGGCGGTGACGTTCTCCGGCGGAATGTCGGTCACCAGTCCAGTCGCCACGCCCAGGAACGCGCAGATCCGGCTCAGTGTCTTTGCCGGATCGCTGACTAGATCCCGGTATCTGAAGACCATTACCTGGCCGGGCGGGAACACCGAGCACAGGTGCGTGAGCTGCTCCCCGTACAGCCCGAGCCGCCTGTAATGCCAGAAGTCCGCCCAGCCCGCGGCGATCCGCTGTTCTTCGGCGGCGCATGCCGCGACGAAGTCGCCGACCGGGTCAAGGCCCGCCGACCACAGGTGCGCCCAGTTCGAGTGAGCTCGCTCGATCGGGTCACGCAGCACGACGATCAGCCGGGCATCTGGGATGAGCGTCCTTATCCGCTGCTGCGCATCGGCCCGGTACAGGTAGAACGGGGTCGACTCGCCGCGTAGCGCACCCGCAGGCGCGGGATCGAACAATGCCTCGTAGTCGGTCCGCCGCCAGACATGCTCGCGGTAGGTCTTGGCGTCCCCCGGCCCGCCTTGCAGCGGGGGCGGGCCGTCGGTCAGGAAGAACTTTGGTTCCTTCACGGCCGACAGGTACAGCTCCGGATGGCGGGTGAGCGCCGCGTGCAAGGCCGTCGTACCCGCCTTCGGCGCACCCGCAAGGAAGAAATCCGGCAGCGCCATGAGGTCCTTCCGGCAACCAGCCGACCTGCCTGTTTGATTACTGGGATAACGATCGCCGCTGCCGTCCGGCAGGCCGCCTGTGCATCGTAGATTTGTGCTATTTCGCGCCGGTTATGCCCGATGCCCGGCACGCCATCAAACGCGCCATCAAGCCCGAGCGCGGCCGCCGACACTGTCATACCCCGCAGCTAACGTGATCCCTGGCTCGGTCGATGAAGGAGGCCGGGGTAGTCCAGGAGGTCTGATGAGGGCAAACCAGATGCTGACGGGCGAACGAGCCGACCTTGCGCAGACGCTGGCCAAGCACCGGTATTTCCTGCGGTTCACGACCAGGGATATGACGGACGAACAGGCCGCCAGGCGGGCAACCATCAGCGAGTTGTGTCTCGGCGGCATCATCAAGCACGTCACTGCCGTCGAGCGCCGGTGGGCGAGGTTCATCGTCGAGGGGCCAGCGGCGATGGCGCGGTGGGACGACCAAGCCGTGGTCCAGGCGCATGTTGGCAGTTTCCGGATGCTGCCGGGCGAGACGCTGGCGGGCTTGCTCGACAGTTATGAAGCGGTGGCGAGCCACACGGACGAGCTGCTCGCCACGCTGCCCGACCTTGACGCGGCCCAGCCGCTACCGGAAGCGCCGTGGTACGAGCCAGGTGCCAGCTGGTCGGCGCGGCAGGTGCTGCTCCACGTCATCGCGGAGACTGCTCAGCATGCTGGCCACGCGGACATCATCCGGGAAGCGATAGACGGCGCTAAGACGATGGGCTAGCGCTCGGCCAGGCTGCTGAGACTGGCCCACGGCGGGTAGATGATCGTGTTGTGGCAGACCAGGAATGGCGGGATCCGCCGCCGGGGCTGCGCCCGATGCTAGCGACTGCGGGCACCCTGCCGTCGGACGACTCCGGCTGGGCCTATGAGATGAAGTGGGACGGCCTGCGCGCGCTGGCGTTCGTCGCCGACGGCCAGGTCAGGCTCACCTCGCGCACTACCCGCGACATTACCCATGTCTACCCCGAGCTGGCCGGGCTCGCTACGGCGTCCGGGGTGCGGCAGGCGGTGCTGGATGGCGAGATCGTGGCATTCGGCGGCGGCGAGTGGCCCGATTTCGAGGCGCTGCAGCAGCGGATGAACATCGCATCGGCCGCGCAGGCGAGGCAGCTCGCCGGCCAGGTGCCAGTCAGCTACCTGGCCTTCGACCTGCTCTGGCTGAACGGGCGTTCCCTGCTCGACCTGCCTTACTCCCAACGTCGCGCGGTGCTTGAGGGCCTCGGCCCGACCGGGCCCCACTGGCAGGTGCCGCCATCCTTCACCGGGGAGAGCGGCGCCGACGTGCAGGCAGTCTCCCTGGCGCACGGCCTCGAAGGCGTGATGGCCAAGCGCCTCCGGTCACGCTACGAGCCCGGCCGCCGGTCCGCCTCCTGGCGGAAGATCAAGAACGTGCGGAGCCAGGAGGTCGTAATCGGCGGCTGGAAGCCGGGCGAGGGCGGCCGGGCAGGCTGGATCGGGTCGCTGCTGGTGGGCGTCTACGACGACGACCGGCTTGTCTACGCCGGCCATGTCGGGACCGGGTTCAGCCAGCAGACACTGCGCATGCTGGGCGAGCGGCTCGAGCCGCTGAGCCGGGCGGCCTCGCCATTCGGCACGACCATTCCGCCAGAAGACGCGCGGTACGCGCGCTGGGTAGAACCGGTGCTCGTGGCCGAGGTGAGGTTCGCGGACTGGACCAGGTCCGGCCGCTTGCGGGCGCCGTCTTATAGAGGCCTGCGCGGTGACAAGGATCCGGCCGAGGTGACCCGTGAGCCCTGACGCGCGGAAAGTTCAGGTCGACGTCGAGGGACGCAGGCTCATGCTGTCCAACCTGGACAAGGTGCTGTACCCCGACGCGGGCTTCACCAAGGCGCAGGTGATTGACTACTACCAGCGGATCGCGCCGGCAATGCTGCCGCACATCGCGTCCCGGCCGGTGACGATCAAGCGGTATCCCGATGGAGTCAGCGGCGAGTTCTTCTTCCAGAAGAACGCTCCCGCGCGGCGGCCTGACTGGGTGCCGACCGCACGGATCACCTCGCCCGGCTCGGCCAGGTCACGCGACAGCGTCGAGTACATCCTGGGCGGTGACCTGCCGACGCTGATCTGGGCCGCTAACCTGGCTGCGCTTGAACTGCACGCTCCGATGTGGCGGTACCCGGCGGTCGGCAAGCCCGACCTGCTGGTGTTCGACCTCGATCCGGGACCGCCGGCCACCGTCGTGGAGTGCTGCGAGGTTGCGCTCATGCTGCGGCCCCTGCTTGCCGAACGCCATCTCCGGCCGGCCGCGAAGACATCCGGCAGCAAGGGCCTGCAGTTGTACGCCGCGGTTTCGGGGATGTCCTCGGAGGCGACCAGCGACCTGGCGAAGGACCTGGCTGAGCGACTGGCGGCAAGGCATCCGGAGCTGGTGGTGTCACGGATGGCGAAGGCGCTGCGGCCCGGCAAGGTGCTGATCGACTGGAGCCAGAACAACGCCGCGAAGACCACCGTGGCCCCTTACTCGCTTCGTGCCAGGTCAGCGCCGACCGTCTCGACGCCGGTCAGCTGGGATGAGGTGGCTGCCTGCCGCCGCCCCGCAGACCTCGTCTTCACCGCCGCCGACGTCGTCGGGCGGGTCGGCGAGTCCGGCGATCTATTCGCGGTGACGCTGGCTCCAGGGTCAGGGTGACCGCTGTCGGCTCGGTGAGCCTGGTCAGAGTTACCCGCAGATAGCCCAGGTGTTACGGATCGTCATGTGCCGACTGCGTCGGGATGTTTCGGCATGCGCTGAGCCTTGAATCCGGGTACGAATACCAATCTGCGACATGCTGGCGAAGCAGGGCGCTGGTGCAATCGCGGACTTTCGGCATCGGCTGCTTGCCGCTCCCCAAGGAATCGCTATGCGTTTCTGCGTCCTCGGGCCGTTACTGGTCGAGGCTGACGATGGCACGACGCTCGTACTCGGGCGGCCGTCGCAGCGCGCCACGCTGGCAGTGCTGCTGCTGCACCCGGTGCAGCCGCCGGCCAGGAGCCTGCTGATTGACGCGCTCTGGGGCGATCACCCGCCCGCAGACGCTGAGACGGCGCTTCGGGTCAGGATGCGCGACGTACGCCGGGCGCTTGGCGGCCACGACCGGCTGGTAACGCACAATTCGGGCTATCAGCTGATCGTCGCACCCGGCGAGTTCGACGCGGCCAGCTTCCGCAGCTTCGCCGCGCAGGGCCGGGCCGCCCTGGACGACGGCGACGCAGCGGACGCAGCTCAGTTGCTCGAGCGAGCCTGCAGCCTGTGGCGTGATCCACCGCTTTGCGACGTGCCAGACACGCCGCGGATGCAGACGATCGCCACCGCGCTGCTCGAGCAGCGCCGGGAAGTGCGCGAGTGGCTGATCGACGCGCGACTGCGGCTAGGCCAGCACCATGGGGTTCTCGCCCAGGTCCGCGAGCTCATCGCGGCTGATCCGATGCCTGAACATCCGCATGTGCAGCTGATGCTCGCGCTGTACCGGTGCGGCCAGAAGTCGGCGGCGCTCGCTGCCTACACCAGACTGCGCGGGCTGACCGCTCGCGAGTTCGGCCAGGATCCGGGCCCGGAGGCGCAGGCGCTGCTCAGCCAGATCCTCGCTGACAGCCCGGATTTGATGTTCCGGTCCGCGCTGCTCACCTAACAGTCGTCACCCCCCCCGGCGGGGTGACGCCGTTTCGGTGTGAAAATTGCCGGGGCTGCCGCGCGGTCACCGGCTGCGCCGGGCGCTGCCGCCCTGGTGGCCGGGTGTTGCTGGCCGGTTTCGGGCCGGAGCCGCGCGCACGGGCGCGGGGTTTGCTGGGAGACTGTTGCCGCAGTCGTCCGCTGACGTCGTTGCTGCTTGGCGGGCTGGACCCCGTAAATGAGTCTGACGCCGGGAGCCTTACCTTCAGGGCCGCTGAATGGTGCTTCGAGCCCGCGGGCCACCGGCGAAGTCCCGGCCACAACCGGGTAGGCCGCCAGAACACTCAACCCGAACCCGGCAGCGCAGGCGCGCCGCCGGGCGCTGCCGCGCGCCCGGCTGAGGTCCCACTTTCGGGTCAGCCCGGCTTCAGCCCCAGGCTAACGCCGCGCTAACCGGGCGCTTACGCCTCTCGTCTTATGGTCGAGAACGCTGGCTGGCAAGCGAGTGGGCTGCTCAGCCGGCGCTGCCGGGCAAGCCGACGTTCTGGAGGCCGTGATGACGATATCTCGTCCATGGCACAGCGCCATGTGGCAAGGGCGCGTTCCCGCAGTGGTGGTGGCCTTCTGCGCGGTGCCGCTCCTGACCGCCTGCTCCGGCGGGGTCCCCAGGGTAGAGCTTCCCGCGAAAGCCGCAGCCTCGACGCCGGCGGCCACCCTCGCCGGGCTGGGCCAGCCGGCCGGGATGACGCTGCGGCAGCAGGTGGTGGCCGCACTGGCGGGATATACCGCGGCGCTCGGCCGCGCCGAGCAGTCCCGCAGCGATGCCGTGGCACGCCGGCTGCTGCGGCCGTATCTGGCCGCCAGCCGCATCGGCGGCCTGGTTCAGGCCGTCAGCGCGATCTGGGCTAGGGGCGACCGCTTCTACGGGAATGACGTTCTGCACATCCTCGGCGTGCGCATTGACGGCACGCGAGCGTTTGTGCACGACTGCGATGACACCAGCGGCATGGGGCTGGAGAACGCGGCGACCGGACGGGCTGTGCCGGGCTCGGCTGGCGTCCAGCATGCCAACCTCGTCACGCGCCTCGACCTGGTGGCGGGGCGGTGGGTTGTCGAGTCCCAGCTGCCCGAGGACGTGCCATGCGCGCCCTAGCCGGAGCCGTCGCCGTGCTCGCCGCTGTCGGCAGCCTGGCGATCGGGACTGCCTCGGCGTCCGCGGCCAGCAGCGGTAGCTGTGATCCGTACGTAGACGGGACGGTCATCGTGGTCGCGTGCTGGTCTGGCAGTAGCGCGGGCACCGCCGTCGGCGGCAGCACCGCGAATGACGCCTGCACCTTCACGGCGCTTGGCGAGCTCCGGGTCAAGAAGCTCGGCTTGCAGTGGCCGCCGCCGCGTGGCAAGCGCTGGGCGCTGATGGATTGCGCTGGCGGCCCCACCGGCACCGGACCGCAGGCTTTGCTGGTGAGCGATGCGACCGGCGAGCCGGAGGTGACCCCGCAGCAGTTGCTCATTGGCGGCCTTGGCGTGCTCGACGTCCCGTATCTCCAGCCGGCGACGGCGCCGCCACGCGGGAAAGACGGGCTTGTCGGGCTCCCGGAGTGGTTCTGGGTCCCCTCCGGTGAATGGCACTCGCGCAGCGTGACTGTGACCGCTGGGCCCGTCTGGGCCACGGTGACCGCAGTGCCGGTCAGCCTGGCCTTCGAGCCCGGAGCCGGGCTGAGCCCGGTGACCTGCGCAGGACCCGGAGACGCCTACGACCCGCACAAGCCAGCCGGGCAGCAGCACACCAAGTGCTCGTATACGTACCTGCAGCCATCGGCCGGCCAGCCGGCCGGGGTGTACCAGGCGTCGGTGACGGTGACCTGGCGGGTGAGCTGGATTGGTTCCGGCGGTGCCGGCGGCGTGCTTGATCCAGGGCTCGCAGTGCCGGCCGGCGTCACCATTGGTGTCGCGCAAGCTGAGGCCCTGGTGACCAGCAGGTGAACAGCCGGTCGACTGCCGTCGGGACCGTCTTCTTTCCCGAGCCTGACCTGCCCCCGAACGGGAGCGCGCATGCCAGGCCGGCGACGCGGCTGTCCGGTCGCCTGAGCGGGTTGCCCCGCCGCCGCCGGCCCGCCATGATGGCGCTCGCAGTGGCCATGGTCGGCGCGGGAGTGCTTGTCAGCGCCGCGGTATATCAACGAGCCGGCCAGCAGTTTTCGGTAGTGACGGTGACGCGGCCGGTATCGGCAGGAGCCCCGATCACCGCTGGCGACCTGGGCACGGCTCGGGTCGGGATTGTCAGCGCGATCCGGGTCATACCGGCGTCCCAGCTCGGTCAGGTCATCGGCGAGATCGCCGCGGTCGGCCTTCAGCCGGCCACTCTGCTGGCGCCCGCAGACCTGACCACCGCGCAACCGCCAGCGCCAGGGCAGGAGCTCGTCCCCGCGTCGCTGAGGCCGTCTGAGCTCCCGGCAAGCGGCTTGTTTCCGGGTGACCACGTGCTGATCGTCGCCACTCCTGGCGATCAGGGTCAGGCCGGCTCGCCCGGCGGCCCGCCATCTGTGAGCGCTCCTGTGCCGGCCGTCGTCGCGGCGGTGAACGACGCACCCGACTCGGCCGGGCTCGACGTAGTCGACTTGCTCGTCAGCGATGCCAGCGGGGTCGCGGTCGCAGATCAGGTGTCGACTGGCCAGTTCGCGCTGATCGTGACGAGGCGGGGGGCCTGAATGGCTGAGCTGTACGCGCTGGTGTCGGCCGGCGGTTCGCCTGGCGTGACGACCGCGGCCATCGCCCTGGCGCTGAGCTGGCCAGGGCCGGTCATCGTGGCCGAGTGCGATCCAAGCGGCGGTGACATCCTGGCTGGCCTGCTGGCGGGCCACGTGCCGGCCAGGCAGGGGCTGATGGAGCACGCCATCGAGGCGCAGAGCGCTGGCGAGGCAGCGGCGGCCCGCCTGGGCGCGCAGCTGATCCCGCTGGATGACGAGCGGAGCAGGATGGTGCTGGCTGGCCTGACCGACCCGCGTCAGGCCGCCGGGCTCGCGTCTGCATGGCAAGCCGTCGCTGGCACGCTGACAGCCCAGCCGGCCGACGTCATCGCTGATTGCGGGCGGCTTGACGCGGGGCCGGGCCAGCCTCTCGCCATCCTGTCGGCGGCGCGCACGGTTGCCATCGTCCTGCGTCCTACGCTGCGGCAGGTCTGGTCCGCCCGGCCGCGGGTGGAGATGCTCAGCCAGCTGCTCGGCGAACGGTCACGGCTGGCGCTGCTGCTGACCGGACCGGGCACGCATTCGGCAGGCGAGGTGACCCGTGCGCTGACCGTGCCCGTAGCGGCTGCTCTGCCGCCCGATTCGCGTACGGCGAACTTGCTCTCGGACGGGCTGGGCGGACAGCACCGGCTGCGCAGCGGACCGCTGCTGCGCTCAGCAGCGGCAGCAGGTCAGGCGTTGCGGCGCCACGGATCGCCGGGCTCGGTCCGCGAGGAGATGTAGCGCCTGCGATCAGCCACCAGCCACCAGCCACGTTAACGCGATCGGCGGCCAGCATCTTCTCGCTGCTAGCCGACTATGCCGGCGGGGTGTCGCCGAGCAGCCAGCGGGCGCCGGCTCCGCGGGTGGCAGCGGTGTCTTCGGGGTTGTAGAGCCGGCAGGTCCGCAGCGACAGGCAACCGCAGCCGACGCAGCCGTTCAGCGTCGCGCGCAGCTGCTCAAGTTCGGCGATCCGCTCGTCGACGCGACGGATCCAGGTCGCCGACACCTTATTCCAGTCGGCCTTGTTCGGCGTGCGCTCATCCGGCAACTTGGCAAGCGCCGCCCGCACCTCAGCAAGGCTGAGGCCCACGGTCTGCGCCGCGCGGATGAAGGCCACCCGGCGCAGCATCACGCGGGCGTACCTGCGCTGCCCGCCCGCGCTGCGCTTCGAGGAGATCAGGCCCAGTTCCTCGTAATACCGCAGCGCCGATGCGGCGACTCCGGCGCGCCGGGCGAACTCACCGATCGTGACCTGATCCGCAAGCTTGGCCATCTGCAGATACTACCGCTTGACTTAAAGCGAACTTTAAGTTGCAGCATGCTGTCCATGGTGACATCGCAGCTAACCAGCTACGGCTATGGCGACCTCGGGGCGCTGATGGCCCTGATGACCGGCGACGAGAAACATGGCCCGGCCGCTACATCCACGCTCGACGTGCTGTGGGTCCTCTACGATCGCGTCCTGAACCTCGATCCGCGTGACCCGGACGCACCAGGGCGGGACTGGTTCCTGCTATCCAAGGGGCACGGCCCGATCGCCTACTACGCCGTGCTCGCGGCCAAGGGCTTCATTGATCCCGGCCTGCTGAGCGGATTCGCCAGCTTCGGCTCGCCCCTCGGCTACCATCCCGACCGGACCCTGATCCCCGGTGTGGAGATCAGCAGCGGCTCGCTTGGCCACGGTCTTGGCCTGGCCGTCGGGATCGCGCTTGGGCTCCGTGCTCGGGCCCGGCCCGAATCGCGCGTATTCACGCTGGTCGGCGATGCCGAGCTTGATGAGGGCTCCAACCATGAGGCCATCGCGTTCGCTGGCGCGATCGGCCTGGACAGCCTGCACGCCGTGGTGATCGACAATGCGTCGGCGACCTATGGCTGGTCCGGCGGCGTCGGGACGAGGTTCGAGCGCGAGGGCTGGTCGACCGTGACAGTCAACGGCCGCGACCACGATGCTCTCGAAGCCGCGTTCACCGCGCCGCGCGAAGGACGACCGCACGCCGTGGTCGCGGTCGTCGAGCCCAAGGACTCCGCCGCCCGCCGCCCGCCCATCAGCGTCCGCTAAAGAGCAGGAGCACTAGCCGTGGAGACAATGCGTGAGCGTTTCGTCGCAGTTGCCACCGAGCTTGTGGACAGCGATCCGCGGATCGCGCTAGCCCTGGCCGACATCACCTTGTCGCAGTTCGCGCAGGCCGCCGCCCGCCATCCGGATCGCGTGATCAATGTGGGAATCCGCGAGCAGCTGCTCATCGGAGTGGCCGGCGGGCTCGCGCTGGCCGGGCTGCGACCGATCGTGCACAGCTTCCCCTCCTTCCTCGTCGAGCGGCCGTTCGAGCAGGTCAAGCTCGACATCTGCCACCAGGACGTCGGCGCGGTCCTGGTAAGCAGCGGAGCCTCGTACGACATGTCCGCCGAAGGGCGTACCCATCAGGCTCCGGGCGACGTCGCGCTGCTCGACACGCTGGACGGCTGGACCATCCAGGTTCCCGGCCATCCGGATGAGGCAGAGTTGCTGTTGCGCGCCGCCGCTGCCCGCGATGACCGGGTTTACCTGCGGCTGTCGGACGAGGCAAACGGGGCGCCGCAGCCGATCGCGCCCGGCCACGTCCTGCCCGTCCGCACCGGGCGGGCGGGAACGGTGGTCGCTGCCGGGCCGATGCTGCAGCCAGTGCTCGACGCCGTCGCCGGCCTGGACCTGACCGTGCTGTATGCGGTGACCGTCCGGCCGTTCGACGCCGATGTGCTGCGCCGGGCCGTCGCGGCAGCAGACACCGCTGACGTCGTGCTGGTCGAGCCGTACCTAGCCGGGACATCCAACCGGGAGGTCGACGAGGCGCTCCTCGACCTGCCGCACCGGGTGCTCGGCCTGGGCGCAGGACGCGCCGAGCTGCGCCGGTACGGAACCCCCGCCGAGCATGCAGCCGCACACGGTCTCGACCCGGCGTCATTGCGCGAGCGGATCGCCGGCTTCCTGCGCATCCGCCGTTAGCGCTGCTCGCGGCAGCCCGATCCGTCAGCCGTCAGCCATGTCCTCGAGCTGGTAAACATGCTCCTTGCCGTCGCGTGCTGTGCCTGCTTCGCGACGTCGGCAGCCGTCGCCCCTTCCAGTGGGAACCGGAACGCGGCCTGGAGAGCGCCGCAGTCGTCAAAGTCGAGTTCGGCGACCAGGTAACACCGGTCTGCTCAGCGGGCCGGTGGGGCCGCGACCGAGCGTGTAGCGGCGCAACTTCAGGGCGAGCGGGACGTGGACCTCTCGGCAGTGCCGCTCGAAGGCGGCGGGGTCGTCGGGCCGCGTCCAGAGCACCAGGAAACGGGCGGTCGTGGGCCTCACAGTCCCGCTCGCTCGTGCCGGGTGAGGACCGCGAGGACGGTTTCCATTCTGACGTTGTCACCGGCGACGCCGTCAGGAGCGTGGCGGAACGGGCAGCCGCCGTTCGGAGTCCCGGTGCTGCCGTCGAGGTCCTCGATGATCCCGTCGAGGGCGGGGCGGAGATAGCGATGACGACGGGTCCTCTGGCCACTGCTCTTGACGCGGCAGCCGCTCGCTAACCGCGAACGGGCGCTCTTCGGCGCGGGCGCTGACGGCCGCCTGGCCTGACGGCGCTGCGGGGACAGCGGGACCGCTAACGGCGCGCTAACAGGATGCTCACTGCCCGGTCATACGGTGCGGAGTGCCGGTTCCGATTGCCAGCCACTGGGTGGCAGCGCGTACCAGCTCGCGGAGCGATGAGGAGCGTCACGATGCGGCATGCCCGGTCCCAGCCCGGTGCGGTACTGGCACGGCTTGATGGCCGAGCGCCGGTCTTGGCCGCGGGGGCGGCTAGCTGGGGTCGGCAGTGACCCTGCACTGGCCGCCTGCGCCGCCCGAGCCCTCCGCCAGGTACCGGCAGCTGGAACAGCCAGAACCGCTGGCAGGCGAGGTGCGCGCGGACGGTGCCGGCCACCTGCCGCCGGAACCGTCAAGGCCAGGGCTGAGCGATCCGCGGCTGATCGACGGCGTCGCCGAGATCACCGAGATGCTGGCTGCGCGGCTGGACGACGGCGCGAGCCCGAGCGAGGTCATGCCGGTCATCAGGGAGGCGGCGCGAGCCTGGCTGGAACGTCAGGTCAGGGCCGGGCTCTTGCCCGCCTCTGCCGGCGGCGAGCTGGGGCAACTCGCCCGCGCGGTGCACGACCAGCGGTACGGGCTCGGCCCGCTGACCGCATACCTGAACGACCCGCAGGTGGAGAACGTCGACGTGAACGGGTGCGACCAGGTGTGGATCACGTATGCCACCGGCGAGCGGGTGGCGGGCCCGCCGGTGGCCGCCAGCGACGACGCGCTGGTGGCGATGATCCGTACCTGGGCAGCCCGGGGCGGCCAGACCGCGCGTGACTTCTCCGCTGCCGCCCCGCTGGTCAATCTGGCGCTGACGGTCGGCGGCCGGCTGACCGCCACGATGTCGGTCACGCCCCGGCCGTGCGTGTCGCTGCGACGGCACGGTCAGATCGACGTGACACTGCGGCGGCTGACCGAACTTCGCACTATCGACGCGCCGCTGGCGGCGTTCCTGGCCGCGGCCGTGCAGAGCCGGTGCAACATCATCGTCACGGGCGGCGCCAATGCCGGCAAGACCACTTTGCTCAGGGCACTGGCCAGTGAGATTCCGCCCGGCGAGCGGGTCGCCACGCTCGAGTCGGAGTATGAGCTATACCTGCACGAGCTGGCGCAGCACCCGGACGTGATCGCGTTCGAGGCCCGGGAAGCGAATTCAGAGGGCGCGGGCGGGATCAGCCTGCACGACCTTATCGCGCACGCGCTGAGGCACAACCCGCGGCGGATCATCGTCGGCGAAGTCAGGCGCGACGAGATCATGCCGATGCTCGAGGCGATGAACTCTGGCCAGGACGGGTCGATGTGCACGCTCCACGCGAACTCGCCGACGGAGGCTTTTGACCGGATCCTGATTCTCGGGCTGCGCGGTGGCCTGGCGCTTGCGGAGCGGGCAATCCACGTTCTCGTCGGCATGACCGTAGACCTGATCGTGCATGTCCGGCGCGGCTATGACGGGACGCGCGCCGTGCGGTACGTCACCGAAATCCTCGAGGTGATGCCGCCCGGGGACACCGAGCGGCCCGCCGTCAACCGGCTGTTCTTGCCCGACCCGCAGACCGGCCGGGCGACTGCCGCGCATACTCCGTCGTCCGGCTTGCTGACCAAGCTCGTCGCCGCTGGCTTCGATCCGGGCCTGCTCGACCAGCGTCGCCCACAGCAGTGGGCGTGGTCCCGGTGAGCGCGCTGGCCGGTCTCGGCGGCGGACTCGTGATCGCCGGCCTGGGACTGCTGCTGCTCGAGGTCGCGCGGCGGAATGCGGCGCCGGGCATACCGCCGCGAACCAGGATGAGGGTCAGCGTGCGGTCCGCCAGGAGGCTGCTGATCGCAGCGAGCGCTGGCCTCACCACTCTCGCCGTGACGCGGTGGCCGGTGGCCGCGGCAGCGAGCGTACTTGCGGTGCTGTTCCTGCCACGCATCACCTCCAGCAGGGCGGCGCAACACCGTGCCGCCGTGCTGGAAAGCCTGGAGCAATGGATCCGCCGGCTGTCCGACATGGTCACTGCGAGCCGAGGGCTCGATGAGGCGCTCGAAGCGTCCGCGCGTCAAGCTCCAGCGGCAATCGCGCCGGCGGTTAGCGCGCTGAGCCACAGGCTCGCTGCCCGGTCGAATGCCGAGACTGCGCTGCGGGCGTTCGCCGCGGACATCGATGACCCGGCAGGCGACCGTATCGCGGCGGCGCTCATCATCGCCACCGGCCACCGGGGTGGCGGAGTACGGGATGTGCTCAACGCGCTTGCGGTCATGCTCGCCCGCGATGTGGCGATGCGCCGCGAGATCGAAGCCGACCGCGTTCAGCACCGCACCACGGTGAAATGGCTGACCATCTTCCTCCTCGCGTTCACGGTGTTCGCCGCGGCGAACCGGTCCTACTCAGCGCCATACGGGACCGCAGCCGGGCAACTGGTGATGGCACTGGTCATAGCGCTCTATGCGGGCGGGCTGTCGTGGTTGCATTACCTCGCCTCGGTCCCGGCATACGGCCGCTTCCTCGCTCAGCAGAAGCCGGGTCCTGCGGCCAGCGACAGCTTGTCAGGCGGCGACACCGGGCACGGCAGCGACACCGGGCACGGCAGCAACACCGGGCACGGCAGTGGCGCCGCCGTCCCAGGGTGGCCGGCATGAGCGGCTGGCTCGTCGCGGCGGGAGCGCTCGCCGGCTTCGGATGCTGGCTCGTGCTGAGCGAACTGATTCCGGCCGGGCCGAGCCTGCACGCTGCGATCGACCGCCTGGAGTCGGGCAGCAGTGCAGCCGACGACCGGGTTTCGCAGTCGGCCCGACTTGGCCGGCGGCTCGCAGCGGTTGCCCCGTGGCTGCCCGTTCCCGTGCGAGATCTCAGGCTCCTGGGCCAGGAACCTGCTGACTGGCTTGCCAGGAAGGTCATCCTCGGCATGGTCGGCCTTGCGCTCGTCCCGGTGCTATCCGCGCTGCTCGCCATCGGCGGCCGGTCACTGCCGTGGACGATCCCGGCCGGCCTGACGGTTGTGCTCGGCACTGTGCTGTTCTTCGTCCCCGACGTCGTCACCAGGGTTGACGCGCGGTCCAAGCGAGCCGACTTCCGGCACGCCCTGACCAGCTACCTCGATCTAGTGGCTCTGGAGCGCGGCGCGGGTGCCGCGCCTACCGAGGCGCTGGAGTCCGCGGCCGAAGTCGGCCACGGCTGGGCTTTCGAGCGCATCGGCGCCGCGCTGAGCCGAGCGCGCAAGGCCAGTGCACCGCCGTGGGACGGCCTGGCCGCCCTGGCCGAGGAGATCGGCATCGGTGAGCTTGCCGACCTGGCCGAGATCGCGGGCGTGGCCGGCCAGGAGGGTGCCCGGATCCTCGACACGCTCAGTGCGCGAGCCGAATCGATGCGGGCCGAGGCGCTGGCGGCGACGAAGGCACAGGCAGGTGCGCGAAGCACGACCATGGTGCTGCCGATCGCCCTGCTGGCCAGCGGCTTCCTGGTGCTGCTGGTTTTCCCCGACTTTTACCGCCTCTTCGGTTAGTGACCGGGCGGTGCCGCGAGAAAGGCATGCCAATGCAGACAGACCCCGCAGCCGTGGCGCTGCGATACCTGATAGGGCAACTTCGCCTGCGGATAGCCGCCGTCCGGTCAGGCGATCGCGAACGTGGCGCACTCAGTCTCGAGTGGGTTGCCATCGCGATCGTCCTGGTAACGGCGGCGCTGGCGCTGGCTACCTTCCTTACCGGCAAGCTCGGCGACCTAGAGAAGCTGATTCCAAACTGAGCTGGGACGGGCTGAAAAGTGAGCCGGGCAAGTCGCAAAGCGGAGGGCAGCGCAAGCCGCAAAGCGGAGGGCAGCGCAGGCCGCAAAGCGGAGGGCAGCGCAAGCCGCAAAGCAGTGAGCCGGGCAAGCCGCCGCCCGCTGAGTCGGCTGCGGCGGGACGATCGCGGCGCGCTGACGCTGAGCTACGTCGCTGTGCTGCCGTTCGTCTTCCTGTTCATCATGGCCACGATCCAGGCATCCTTGTGGTTCCTGGCCAGGGACGCGGCGCTCGCGGCCGCGCGCCAGGGTGCCGACGCCGCGCGTGCCCTGGGCGCTCCGCGCGCGGCGGGCCCGGCGGCTGCGCTGGCATTCGCCCGCCAAGCGGGCCAGGGCTACCTCGAGGATCCCGTCGCAACCGCTGCGGGAAGCACGGGTTCGACCGTGTCTATCACGGTCAGCGGTCACGTTCCGAGTTTCGTGCCCGGACTGGTCGTGAACGTTTCGGAGACCGCACAGGCTCCGGCAGAGGAGTTCCGGCCGTGACTGACTGCACGGTCCGCCGGGCACGCGACGACACCGGCAGCGCGGCCCTGGAACTAGTGATCCTCGCACCGGTGCTGCTCGGGCTTCTCTGCCTGGTGATCGCGGCAGGGCGCATCTCGATCGCGCAGGGCTCGGTCGATGCGGCGGCTCGCGACGCTGCCCGGCAGGCGTCGATCTCTCTCACGCCCGCTGCAGCACGAACGGCGGGTCAGGCGAGCGCGCGGGCTGCGCTAGGGCAGGACGGCCTGGATTGCAGGCCAGTCATCTTGATTAACGTCAGCCAGTTCACCACCACGCAGCCGGGTGAGCCGGCCACCGTGACCGCGACGGTCAGTTGCACGGTCTCGCTGTCGGGCCTTGCGCTTCCCGGAGTGCCAGGCAGCGTGCGATTGCAGGCCAAGTTCACCAGCCCGCTCGACGTTTACCGGTCACGGTGACCGCCATCCGGCCGTCACCCGGCTGTCACCCCGGGCCCAGCGCAGTGCGCGGGCTGCGACCGCTGCCCGGCGTGCGACGGCTGCCCGGTCGGCTCGCCGGCCAGGATCGCGAGCGCGGCGCGCTGTCGCTCATGATCGTGGTCTTGTTCGTCGCGCTCGCCGTGCTGGCCGGGATCGTGGTCGACGGAAGTGCCAAGCTGGAGGCAGACGAGAATGCGGTCGCGCTGGCGCAAGAGGCGGCCAGGGCCGGCGCCACCACCGTGGCCCAGTCCAGCGCGTACTCCGCCGGATCGTTCGTCGTGAACCAGCAACAGGCGCTTGATGCCGCGCGCGGCTACCTCATCGCGGCTGGTTACGGCCGGTACACGGTGACGGCGGTCGGCACCCGCGCGATACGGGTCAGCGTGACCATCACGGAGCCGACCAGATTCCTGTCGATGATCGGGCTGGATTCGGTGAGTTGCACTGCCACGGCGACCGCGGTACTGGTGACCGGCGTGACGCGAGGGACGCAGTGACGCGCGCCCGCAGGCTGGCCACCGGGCTGGCCGCGGTCGCGGTGCTCGCCTGCGCGGTCGTCGGCCTGCCGTTGGTGCTGTACCGGTTCGGCGGCTCGCCGCTGCCTCACCACAGTGCCAGCTGGCACCAGCTGCAGGCGGTGCTGGACCGGCCGGACGAGGGGAGCTTGCTGCTGGCGGTCATCCGGGACTGCTCGTGGCTTGCCTGGCTGCTGTTCACCGGCTGCGTGCTCGCCGAGGCACAGGGGGCGATTCCCGGCCGCCGGCCACCCGCGCTCCGTCTCGGCGGCGTGCAGGGGGCAGCCGCGCACCTCGTTGCGCTCGCTGCGCTCGCCTTCGCGGCGCCGCCGGCCGTTGTCACGCTGTCGGCGTCGGTTACCGCGCTCAGCAGCCTCCACGGTTCGCCCGCCCCGGCCACCCGGCTTGTCACTGTCCGCGCGGGCGACTGTCTCTGGTCCATCGCGCAGCGCTACCTGGGCGCAGGCGACCGGTATCCACAGATCGTGAGGCTGAACTCCGGCAAAGACATGGGCGACGGCCAGGTATTCGCGAATCCCGCCCTGATCGAACCCGGCTGGCGGCTGCTCCTGCCTGGCGACGGCTCCCGCGGCCATTCGACTGCGCGCCACGCGGCGCCCGGCCGCGCACGGGGCGATCAGCATCCCGGCCATGCCACCAAGGACCCGCTTTACCGTCGTCGGCATCCGGCCGCCTGGCTGCCCGCCGCCGGGACTGCCAGCGATCGTCCGCCGAGTCGTTCTTCCGGCGGGAACGGGCTAGCAACCGCACACCGCGGCTCGTCCCTTCCGGCCATTGCCAGTCAGGCACCGGGCGCCTTTGGCTCCGCGAGTGCGAACGAGCCCGGTTATCGGACCTCAGCGAGCGCGGGCCAGGCAGCCGGTCAGCTGCCGCAAGCGGCGCTCTTCATCACGGGGATGCTGGCCGGCGCGGTGCTGACCAGCCTGACGCGGCTTCGCCGGCGGCAATCGCAGCATCGGCGCCGCGGCCGCCGGATAGCCCTGCCCGCCGACCCCGGCGTCCTGGCGGCCGAGCAGCGGCTCCGCGCCGCCGGCCCGGCGCAGGCCGTCCCGCTGGAGAGCCTGCAGGACGCGCTGGCCAGCCTCGAGGCCGGCCTCACCGGCGCCGGCCAGCAACTCCCGGAGATCGTCGGCCTGCATGTCACGCCCGACGTTCTCGAAGTGCTGCTCGCCGGGCCCGCGCCGGAGGCACCGCCGCCGCCGTACAGCATCAGCCCCGGCCGCCAGGGAATGTGCTGGGCGCTCGAGCTCCCGGCAGCCGGCCCCATCGATCCGGCAGGCAGAAGTGCTGGGCGAACGGCGCGGCCAGCCTGCCATCTGCTGCCCGGCCTGGTAACCGTGGGGGCGACCGGTGCCGGGTACCTGCTGCTCGACGTGGAGTCGTTGCAGGTAACCGGTTGTGACGGCCCGCCCGAACTGGTCGACCGGGTCATCTCGACGGCAGCGACGGAGCTGGCCACTGGTCAGTGGAGTGCCTGGTACGAGCTGATCCTCGTCGGCTGTGACGAACTCGAGGTTCTCGGTCGCGCGGAGCACTGCCGCACGCTAGATGAGGCACTGTCGATGCTCGGCGCTCGCTGTGCGGCTGCCTGGCCGCGGATCGCCGCCCATGCCCCCGCGGACGTTCGCGAGTTGCGGCTGGCCGAGCCTGACAACGAGGACTGGGGTCTGACGATCCTGGTCAGCCGGGTCGAGCCGACGCCGTCGCAGCTCGAGCGCCTGCTCGAATTGGCCGAGGATGGCCAGGGCGGGATCGCCGCGCTCGTGGCAGGCGATCAGGAGGCTGCCCACGGCCGGATGGCGCCGACGGTGCTGCAGCTAGCGCCAGACCCGCAGGAGCCTGACGGGATTATCGCCAATGTGGTGCCGCTGCAGGTCACCGTACGGCCCTGCGCTCTGTCGGCAGCCGACTACGACGCCATCACGACGCTCTTCGGGATTGCCGCGGACCTCGACGACGTCGGTCCGGCGGACGAGCCGTACCGGGCTTACGCCGCGCCGCCGTGGCTGACGCAAGCGGCTGACCCAGGGCCCTCACCAGCGGCTGAACCGGCGCCGTCGCCAGCGGCTGAACCGGCGCCGTCGCCAGTGGCTGAACCGGCGCCGTCGCCAGCGGCTGAACCGGCGCCGTCGCCAGCGGCTGAACCGGCGCCGTCGCCAGCGGCCGACGGGTACTCGCCAGCCGCGGTTGCGCCCCCGTTCCTTCCGGCCGCGCTGTCCCAGGTCACCGCGGACGCGGGGCAACCGGGCGCGGGGCAACCGGACGCAGGGCAACCGGACGCAGGGCAACCGGACGCAGGGCAACCGGACGCAGGGCAACCGGACGCAGGGCAACAGGCCGAAGCGGAAACCGCGCACCCGCCGCCGTGGCCTGCCGCGGGCGAGCCACTGCGGGTCAAAGTCCTTGGCGCCTTCACGATCACGGGTGCAGCAGAGCAATTGCAGCCCAAGCAAGCGGAGCTGGTACTGGCCCTCGCGCTCGCGAAGCCCGCCGGCTTGGCCAATTCCGCCCTGTGCGCCATCCTCGGTACCGATCCGGATCACCCTAAGCCGGGCGATACCGTCCGGCAGATCATTACCAGGACCAGGCGCCGCCTCGGACTGGCCAGCGATGGCCGGGAGTACATCATCCACGCCGGGAACGGGCATTACCTGCTGCATCCAGAGGCGTCGCTGGACTGGGCGGAGTTCCGCGAGCTCACCGCCTCTGGTAAGGCTGCCGATCTGCGGGCGGCGGTCGCGCTGATCGGCGGGCAGCCGTTCACTGGCAGTTACTTCTGGTGGATCGACATTCCGTTGATCGAGACCGTGCGGGCCGAACTCGCGGACGCGGCCGAGACGCTTGCCGAAATCGAACTCGCGGGCGGTTCGCCGCGCGCCGCTGCACGAGCGGCAAGGGCGGGCTTGCTCGCCGAGCCGTCAGCCGAGCAGTTGTGGCGCGTGCTCATGCGGGCCGAGCATGCGGCAGGCAATCGGGCCGGGGTTGCCGAGGCGTGGGACCGCTGCCTTGACGCGATCGAGGACATCGCGCCCGGCGGTGAGCCGCACCCCGACACCGCCGCGCTGTACTGGCAGCTCACCGCCCGGACACGGCAGCACGAACCGGCTCGCTAGCCGGGCCTTCTGGCGCACCCGGCGGTAGGCCGGTTACCGCGCCTAGTCCGATGCTGCCTTCTCCTGCCCGTAGCTGAGGAGGACGGCTGCCGGGTGCGGGCCCGGCGGCGGTCACCGCGCCTGGCAGGTACCCGGTGATGGTTCGGTTGCCTTCGCATCTTGGAGCCATGGGTTCCGCGCTGTACCCTGGCCGAAAATGGCCACGAGGAGGCCTAAGTCGTGATTAAGAACTGGGCAAGAGCACTCCGCCGACCGACGTTCGCGCTGACGGTACTGGCGGCCGGCGCATTAGTTCTGTCAGCGTGCAGCACCGCTTCGGCGCCAGCCTCGGCGAATGGAGCCAGGCAAAAAGGCGGCACCGTCACGTGGGCCGAGGGGGCCGGGACGCCGCCCAACTACATCTTCCCGCTGGAGGCGCCTGCCTACTACACCGGCGCGAACAGCGAGGACTTCTCGTACCTCTTCTGGCTGCCGGTCTACTGGTTCGGCCAGGGGACGTCGCCCACTATCAACTGGTCGCTCTCGCTCGGCGATAAGCCAGTCTATTCAGACCACGGCCGGGTGGTGACCATCCAGCTCAAGCCTTACAAGTGGTCCGATGGCCGGCCGGTCACCGCTCAGGACGTGGTGTTCTGGATGCAGCTCATGGAGGCCAACAAAGACAACTGGGGCGCCTACGTGCCGGGCGGCTTCCCGGACAACGTGACCTCCGTTCAGGCGAGCGGCGAGCACACCATCGTGTTCCACCTGAACGGCACGTACTCCAGCCTCTGGTTCACCTCCAACGAGCTTTCCCAGCTCGTGGCGATCCCGCAGCAGGTCTGGGACAAGACCTCGGCCAGCTCTCCGGTGGGCAACTACGCGGCCACCACGGCAGGCGCCAAAGCCGTCTACAACTTCTTGAACAGCCAGTCCAAGGACCTTTCCACCTACGCTACCAATCCGCTCTGGCAGGTGGTCGACGGGCCGTTCCGGCTGAGCGCCTTCACCTCCACTGGCGAGGCCACGCTCGTGCCCAACCGGTCATACTCGGGCTCAGGCCAGTCGGTCATCTCCAAATTGGTGGAGCTGCCCTTCACCTCGACCGCGGCCGAGTTCAACGCGCTGCTCGCCGGTAACACGCTGGACGTCGGTTACCTGCCGGTAAGCGATCTCAAGGCGGCGGCCCGGCTGAAGGCTGCGGGATACAACCAGCAACCGCAGAAGACGTGGTCGATCACTTACATTGACCTGAACTACCACAACCCGACGGCCGGACCTTTCTTCCGTCAGCTGTACCTCAGGGAGGCCATGCAATACCTGATTGACCAGCCCGCCTACATCAAGGACATCCTGGGCGGTGCGGGCTGGCCAACCTATGGGCCGGTGCCGAGCTACCCGCCCAGCTCCTACATCAGCACGGCCGAGAAGTCGAACCCCTTCCCCTACAATCCCGCCGAGGCGATCGCCCTGCTGCGCGATCACGGATGGGCGATTCACCCGGGAGGTGCCGACGTCTGCGTGCGTCCCGGTACCGCTGCCAGCGATTGCGGTCCTGGCGTGGCCAAGGGGGCGAACCTCGCCTTCAAGATGCTGGTCAACTCGGGAACCACCTCGGGTGCGGCCATGGCCCAGGTCATGCGATCATCCTGGGACACGGCGGGCATTCAGGCCACAATCAGCTACGAGTCGGGCAATGACGTATTCGCGGCGGTTAACGGCTGCCTGGGATCGTCTGCCTCATCGTCAGCCTGCTCCTGGCAGGCTGGGGACTCGGGGGCCGGCGGCATCTCGTGGTTCTACTCCGACGACTATCTGCCGACCGGCGGGGATCTCTTCGCGACCGGCGGGACCTCCAACTCGGGGCAGTACTCGAATCCGGCCATCGACAGCCTGATCACTCAGACGCACGCCTCGTCGAGCCTGTCGGTCTTCGACAACTACGAGAACGCCCTCACCCGGCAACTTCCGGTGCTCTGGGTGCCAAGTACAGCGTCGGTTGTCGCGTGGAAGAGCAACCTCCACGGGATTCTCCCGCTGTCATCGGTCTACAGCATCACTCCCTGGACCTGGTACTTCACCGGCTAGAACGAGGTGCTGCCAGGCGGGCGGGTAACCGGTGACGGTGCCCGCCCGCCTGCTCCTAGCGCTGCCGCAGCCTGACCTCAAGGGAATCCCGGAGAGCATCCCCAACGAAGTTGAAGGCGATCACGATCAATACGATGGCGACGCCGGGCGGATAGATCAGCCACCAGTAGCCGTCGTAGATGTAGTTGAGCCCGTCGGAGAGCATTTGCCCCCAGTTCGCCGCTGGCGGCGGTGGCCCCAGGCCAAGGTAACTGAGGGAAGCCAGGAGCAGGATCGAGTCGGCCACGGCCAGGGTGGTCTGCACCACCAGAACCCCGATTACGTTGGGGACCACGTGGCGCGCGATGATCCGCCAGCCGGTGTTGCCGACTCCCCTGGCCGCTTGCACATAATCCCTCGTGCGGATCGCAAGGGTTTCGCCGCGCACCAGCCGGGCTGGAACCAGCCACGCCACCACGGCGATCACCCCGATCATGATCGGGATCGTCGGCGTGATGATGCTGGCCAGCAGGAGCAGGAGGAGTAGGGCAGGGAAGGCAAGCAGAGAGTCGAGAACCCGCATCATGAGTCCGTCGATCCAGCCGCCGACGAACCCGGAGATCGATCCGTAGACCATGCCGACCAGGCTGGCCAGGACAGCGGCCGCGATCCCGATCTCCAGCGAGGACTGGCCACCTACCATGAGGCGGCCGAGCTCGTCGTAGCCGACTTCATCGGTGCCGAGGAGGTGCGCGCTGCTCGGCGCCAACGTCGCCTGGGTGACACTGGTGTTGATTTGGTTGGTGTGGTAGACGAGCGGCCCGACGAAGGAAAACAGCGCCATGAAGACGATGATGCCGAGGCCGACGACAGCGAGCCGGTTCTGCGTGAAGACGCCGAGAATCAGCCGCCACAGGCTGCCGACGGCCGCGGTCTCGCCGCCCTCGGGACTTTGGGTCAGGAGCTTGGCCTGCTCCGGCGGGGGCTGGCCGGCGATCATGGTCATGGCAGGGTGCCTCCTGCGCTGAGGGAGGGGCGAACAAGGCGGATACCCGGAGACATCGCGAAGCCCTGCGCCGTCATCCGACCCGGATGCGCGGGTCGACTACGGCGTACAGGATGTCGGCGAGCAGGTTGCCCACGACCGTCGCCACTGCGATGACGATAGTGAAGCCCATGAGCACCGGATAGTCGCGCGTCGTGGCCGCATTCCAGAACAGCAGTCCCATGCCCGGGTAGTTGAACACCGACTCGGTGATGATGGCCCCAGACACGACGGCCGGGAGGCTGAGGCCGATCAGCGTGATGATCGGGATCAGGGAGTTGCGTAGCACATGGTGGAACAGGACCCGCCACTCGGACGCACCCTTGGCCCGTACCGTGCGGACGTAGTCCTGGACCAGGTTCTCCACGGACGACGACCGCATGAAACGGCTGTAGGCGGCGATGCTGACCACCGCGAGGGTGACCACGGGAAGGATGAGAGCGCTCGGTTGCTGGAGCACGACCCCGATGGTTGCGCCCTGCGGGGCTTCGGGCGGCAGCAGGTGCAGGCTGACGGAGAACGTCATGATCAGCAGGATGCCCAGCCAGAAAGTCGGCATCGAGTAGCCGACGAAGGAAGCGCCGGTCAGCACGTAGTCGATTGAGCGGTTACGCCGGACCGCCTGGAGTATGCCGAGCGGAATGGCCACCACGATCGCGAGGGCAACAGCCAAGCCGACAAGCAGCGCCGTTTTGGGCAGGTCCTGCGCGAGCAGCGAGTTGACCGTCTGGTTGTAGTGGTAGGAGTAGCCGAGATTGCCGTGCAGCAAGTTGTCTATGTAGTGCCAGTACTGAACGAAGATCGGCTTGTTGTAGCCGTTCGCCACGATGAAGGCGTGAACCTGCTCAGGGGTGACTCGGGGCCCGAGGAGGGCGCGAGCCGGGCCGCCCGGGAGCAGGTGGCTGATGATAAAGACAACAATTGTCACCCCGATGACGACTAGCACGGCCTGCCCAAGCCGGCGAATCAGGTAGGTCGTCACAGAGTCACCCTAATGCAACGGGTTATGCACGGAGCCTCGAAGCGCAGGACGTGCTCGCCCTCGGTGCGGCGGCCGCTGGAGCGGCCCGAAGCGGATCCGGAACAGCCGCCGCTGTGCTCGACATTGGCGCAGTCGCGCTGCTGCCCCCCGGCCCTGATAATGGTGAAAGAGCACGGCCTGGAAGTGTCAGCGAAGTTTCCGCAGGCGGCAGGGATCTGGCAGCCAGTAGGCTGCACAGATCACGTCGGTTTGCCGAGGATTGCGAGGCCCCGTGGCGAGCCTGCTCGAGGTGGAGGACCTGCGGACGGACATCCGGATGCGGAAATCGACGGTCCAGGCGGTCGACGGTGTGTCCTTGACAATCCAGCCCGGGGAGACCGTGGGGCTGGTCGGGGAGTCAGGGTGCGGGAAAACCATGACCGGACTCTCGGTGATGCGGCTGCTTCCTGCGGGAGGCCGGGTGGTCGGGGGGAGCATCAAGCTCCAGGGCCGGGATCTCACCTCCTTGCCGGACAGCGAGATGCGCCGCGTTCGCGGGAACGACATCGCGATGGTGTTCCAGGATCCGATGACGTCCCTGGACCCGACCATGACCGTAGGCGACCAGATCGCCGAGGCGGTGCGGATTCACCGCGACGTGACGCAGAAGGATGCACTAGAGCGGGCGGCGGAGGTTCTGACGTTAGTCGGAATGCCCCGTCCACTGGAGCGGCTGCGGAGTTATCCGCATCAACTCTCGGGCGGTATGCGCCAGCGGGTAGTGATCGCTATCGCGCTCGCCTGCGAGCCGAAACTGCTCATCGCCGATGAGCCGACGACCGCCTTGGACGTGACCATTCAGGCCCAGATCCTGGAGCTGCTTGACGACCTAAAGGCCCGCCTGAACATGGGGATGCTGCTGATAACCCATGACATGGGGGTCATCGCGGGGCGGGCGGACCGGGTCATCGTGATGTATGCAGGCCGGATCGTCGAATCGGGCGATGCCGAGATGATCTTCCACAGCATGCGCCATCCCTACACCCAGGCACTGCTGCAGTCGATCCCCGACGTGGCGACCGACCGCAGTCAGGTGCTCTACAGCATTCCAGGGCTGCCTCCCGACCTTTCCCGGCCACCCGGTAACTGCCGCTTCGCTCCCCGCTGCCGCTATGCCCGGCCCCGGTGTGCGGATGAGGATCCGCCGCTGGTGGCAGAGAACCTCGCGCGCCGTTACGCCTGCTTCTACCCGGTGAACGGCAGGCAGGCGGGGCAGCAGCAGGCCGCTGCCACGCTGGAGGCCGCTGCCACGCTGGAGGCCGCTGCCACCCTGGAGACCGCCCCGGTCGGCGAAACGGACGGTAACGCCGAGTTGCCAGCGGCGGATGGCCCGGCAGTAGCGAGGGTGAGCGTGGTCGCGGCTGGACCCGCGCCGGCTTCGCAGGCCACGTCCGGTGACCTCATCGGCGTGATCCCTGACCCGCTGCTCGTCCTGGAGCACGTCGTAAAGGAATTCCCGATAACCCATGGGCTCCTGCAGCGCCGGGTCGGCTCGGTGAAGGCCGTCTCTGACGTGTCGTTCGAAGTTGGCCGCGGTGAGACCTTCGGCCTGGTGGGCGAGTCCGGATGCGGCAAGACCACCCTGGGCCGACTAATCGTGGCGCTGGAAAAGCCGGACTCGGGAAGTATCCGTTTCGACGGCGTCGAGGTTCCCCGGCTCACCGGCAGGCCGCTCCGGAAGCAGCGACGCGACCTCCAGTTGATCTTTCAGGACCCATACTCTTCGCAGGATCCGCGGATGAGAGTCGTGTCTATCCTGCGCGAGCCGCTGATCTCGCAGCGGATAGGCACCAGGAAGGAACAGCACGACCGCATCCGGGATCTGCTCAACGAAGTCGGGCTCACGCCGCGGGCGATGGACTTGTACCCGCACGAGTTCTCCGGAGGGCAGCGGCAGCGCATCGGCTTCGCCCGTGCGCTCACCCTTCAGCCCCGGCTGATCGTCGCCGACGAGCCGGTCTCGGCCCTGGATGTGTCGATCCAGTCGCAGGTGCTGAACTTGATGCGACGGCTCCAGGGCGAGCGGGAACTCACGTACATCATCATTTCCCATGACTTGTCGGTAATCCGCTACCTGGCGGATCGGGTCGGGGTCATGTACCTGGGGAAGCTCGTTGAGATCGGGCCGAGCAGCGAGATCTATGAGCGCCCGGCCCACCCCTACACTGCGGGACTGCTCCAGGCGGTGCCATTCCCCGACCCGGTCAGGGAGCGGGCCAAGGACAAGCAGGGGTCCATGAAGGGGGAACTGCCGTCTGCGGTGAATCCGCCCGCTGGCTGCCGGTTCCGCACCCGCTGCCCGCTCGCCCAGGACATCTGCGCCGAGCAGGAGCCCAACTTCCGGACGTTCGCGGTCCGCGGCCACCTGGCCGCCTGCCACTTCCCCCTGCAGACCGCCAGCGAGCCGAGCGCCGGGGCCAAGGCGCCTTTGGGGCTGCTGCCTGGCGGGCTTGCCTCGTGAGGTGCCCTTGCCCGGGTAGCTCGGCCGCGGCCAGCGCGCTTCGGTCCTAACGCCGCGGACCGGCTGCCGGCTAGCCGGCTACCGAGATCTCGCCGATGCCGGCTGTCGCGTCGACGTCATATCTGTTCGCCGCCTGTGCCCAGCCGGGCGACGTCAGCACCGTGCCGCGGCCGAGGCCCGTGTGGGCCTGGCCGGTCAGGGTCGCGGCTGAGGCGCCGCCATCGAGGCGCAGCCGGGTCGGAACGCCGGCCGGGACGGTCAGGCTTACCTGGCTGGCGCCACCGGCCAAGGTGATCGTGGCCGTCCCGGCGGGTCGCGGCAGTGCCAGCTGGATCAGGCTCGACCCGGCCGTGAAGTCGATGCCCGCGATCTTGCCGTTGGTCAGGTTGACCACGGTCTGGCTGGTTCCGCCGTTGAACTGGAGCTGCCAGACGACCGCGGTGCTGAGCTGGATCGACACCGTGCTGGGGCCGCGCTGGCCGGTGCTGAGCAGGGAGAGCTGCACCTGGCCCGTCGAGGAAACCAGCTGGGGGCGGATGGCCGCGTTCCCCGGCGTCAGGACCCGCACCAGGCTGCCCGGGATCGCCGCGGCGGTCACGGTGACCGTGGCGGCGCCGGTGACCACGGTCATGGTGGCATGACGCTGCCCGCTTGCGGGCACCTGTGCGGTGTAATAGCCACTGGCGGTGCTGGCGGCGGCCGGGCTGGTGGCCGCGGTGCCGGTAGTCGGCGCGCCGGGACGCGGCGAGCCGCCGGGCACGATGGCACAGCCCGCGACGGCACAGCTTGCGATGACGCAGCCCGCGATGACGCAGCCCGCGACGACGGCAGCGCCACCGACGAGGGGGGCGGCCCTGCCCGCCGGTCGCTTCCGCATGCCCGTCAGCTGCCCCTCGTGTACCCGGCTGCCCTGGCGTACCGGGCGAATCGCTCCCGCCCGCCGCCCGCTTCCAGCCCGGACCGCGCTCCTGGCCGGCTCTGGCAGCTGGCCCGGTTGCTGTTTAGCTTGCCCGGCCGGACCGGGTAAGTACCGCGGATGAGCGCGCTCAATGCGGCGAGGCCCGATCGCGACGGTGCCGGAACCGACGGTGCCGGAACCGACGGTGCCGGAACCGACGGTGCCGGAATCAAGGTCGGCTTGCATGTGCTGGGCGTCGGTAACGGCAGTAAGCCTGAGGTCCTGGCGGCTGTCGCCGAGAGAGCTGACCAGGCCGGCTTTGCCACCCTCTGGTGCGGCGAGCACGTGGTCATGGTGGACCAGCCAGAGTCTCGCTACCCCTATTCGGACGACGGTAAGATCGCCGTGCCACCGCAAGCGGACTGGCTGGATCCGCTGCTCGCGCTGAGCTTCGCGGCTGCGTGCACCCGCAGGATCACGCTGGCGACCGGCATCTTGCTGCTGCCAGAGCACAGCCCGCTGCTGGTGGCCAAGCAGGCCGCCACGCTGGATGTGCTGTCCGGCGGCAGGTTCGCGCTCGGTGTCGGCATCGGCTGGTCGGCTGAGGAGTTCGCTGCCCTCGGCGTGCCGTTCACCCGGCGAGGCGCTCGCACGGCCGAGTACGTCGCTGCCATAAGGCAGGTCTGGGCCGACGACGTGGCGAGTTTCGGCGGCGAGTTCGTCCGTTTCGAGTCAGTACGGGTCGATCCCCGGCCGGTGCGCGGCCGCCGGCTCCCGGTGATCGTCGGCGGAACCACCGACGCCGCGCTCGGCCGCGTGGCTGCCTTCGGGGATGGCTGGTACGGGTTCAACCTGCCGGCCAGCGAGGTGCCAGGCCGGCTGCGGCTGCTGGCCGACCAGTGCAGCCAGCACGGCAGGCAGCTAGCTGACTTGATCATCGCCGTGTCGGTCCGCGACGCCAGCCCGGAGGTGTTGCCGCCGCTCGCCGAGGCTGGCGTTACCGAATTCGTCGTCGTAGCCGAGCCGCCCGCGGATCCCGACGCGGCGGCGGACTGGGTTGGCGAGCTAGCCGCCTGGTGGCTGCCGGACTGACGGCTGTGACCAGGGCACGGTGCGGCGCGCCTCGGTCCGGCGGCCGGGCCAGGCGGGGAAGTCGCCGGGTGCGGATAGATTGGGCAGCTAAAGGGACCAATCGAAGGGGTCGTTCGAAATGCCGCAAACCGCCAGCACGGCCAGCGCGCCGGCCATGTGGAATCCGTTTGCGAACATGGCGGCGGTGGGCGCCGGCGCCGTCCAGATCGTCCGCGGTGAGGGCGCGACCGTATACGACTCGACCGGGCGGCCCTACCTCGACGCCATCGCCAGCCTGTGGTACTGCAACGTCGGCCATGGCCGTGCCGAGCTCGCCGAGGCGGCTGCGGCTCAGATGCGTGAGCTCGCCGCATACCAGACCTACGAGGTGTTCTCCAACCCGCCTGCCGAGGCGCTGGCGGCGCGCGTCGCGGAACTCGGGCCCATCGCCGGCGCCAGGGTGTTCTTCACCCCCGGCGGCGGCTCGGACGCGGTCGACACCGCCGCGAAGCTGAGCCGCGCCTTCTGGCGCGTGGTCGGCCAGCCATCGAAGCAGGTGATCATCGGGCGCTCGCACGCCTACCACGGGGTCAACGCCTACGGCACCTCCCTCGGCGGCATCGCGGTGAATGCCGAGCAGTTCGGCCCGCTGGTGCCGCTGGTCGAGCACGTGCCGTGGGACGACGCGGCCGCCCTGGCCAAGATGATCGACCAGGTCGGCGCGGACCGGGTCGGCGCATTCATCTGCGAGCCGGTGGTCGGGGCCGGCGGGGTGTACTTCCCGCCGCCGGGTTACCTGGCGGAAGTGCAGCAGATCTGCCGGGATGCCGACATCCTTTTCATCGCAGACGAAGTCATCACCGGGTTCGGCCGGACCGGGGCGTGGTTCGGCAGTCACCGGTACGGCATCGAGCCGGACATGATGACCGTCGCCAAGGGCCTGACGTCGGGCTACCTCCCGCTTGGTGCCGTCATCGCGGGTGGCCGGGTAGCCGAGCCGTTCTGGCGCGCTGGGTCGGCGGAGATCTTCCGCCATGGTTACACCTACTCGGGCCACCCGGCCGCGTGCGCGGTCGGCCTGGCCAACCTGGACATTCTCGAGCGCGAGCAGCTCGTTCGCAGGGTGGCTGAGCTCGAGCCCGAGTTCGCCGCCGCGCTCGCGCCGCTGGCCGAGCACGTGCTGGTCAGCGAGGTGCGGACGGGCGCGGGCCTGCTCGCCGCGATCGAGTTCGCTGCCGCGGCCAGGCACGCCGACCCGGGCCTCGGCGCCCGGGTCGTAGCCGAGGCACGGGCGCGCGGTGTCATCACCAGGCTGCTGCGCGGTGTGGCGCTCCAGGTGTCGCCGCCGTTCGTGATCTCCACTGCGGAACTCCGCCAGCTAGCCGAGGTTCTGACGGCCGCACTGGACGCCTCGCTGCGGTAGCGGGCGGGCCGCGCTCGGCGCGGTCCGGCGGCCAGCTGCCCCGGACTACCCCGGCTCACCGCAGCCACGGCGGCTGTCAGACGGCATCGGCATCCGGCGGCAACTGAGTCCGCGGTTTCCCGGCTAGGGAGATGACCGGGCGTTCCCGGTAGTATCCCGGTGCCGCATGCGATCGAGGAGCTGGTCGCGCAGCGGGCCGTTGTGCGTCGCGTCGGCCGCACGCGCCCACGCGGCCGTGGCGGCATCGAACTGGCCAGCCCGGTCGAGCAGGTCGGCGTGCGCGGCATGCAGCGGTCCGTAACCGTCCAGCTGGCCTGAGCGCAGCACCGGGCCGAGCACCGCGAGACCCGCCAGCGGGCCGTCGGCCATGCCGACGGCGACCGCCCGGTTGATCTCCACGACCGGCGACGGCGCACGACGTGCCAGTTCCCGGTAGAGTGCCGCGATTTGCGGCCAGTCGGTCTGCGCGAACGTCGGCGCCGCCGCGTGCACAGCGGCGATCGCAGCCTGGAGCTGGTAGGGCCCGGGCGAGGGCCCGGGCGAGCGGCGCAGTATCGCCTGATCGAGCAGGGCGGTGCCGTCGGCGATCATCGCCTGGTCCCAGGCGGACCGGTCCTGGTTGGCTAGCAGCACCGGCCGGCCCGCCGAGTCGAGGCGGGCGGCCGCGTGCGAGTGAGTAAGCAGCATCAGCGCGAGCAGCCCGGTGCTCTCGCTGTCGCCCGGCATCAGCCGGTGCAGCACGCGACCGAGCCAGATGGCCTCAGCGCAGAGGTCAACGCGGAGCAGCTCCTTCGTGCCAGTCGTCGCGTAGCCCTCGTTGAAGACCAGGTAGATGACCGACTGAACGGCGGCCAGCCGGTCGCGGAGAGCGGCGGCTGGCGGGACCTCGAACCTGATCCCGGCGGCGCGGATCTTCCGCTTGGCCCGCACCAGCCGCTGGGCGAGCGTCGGCTCGGGGATCAGGAAGGCTGCCGCGATCTCCCGCGTGCTCAGACCCGCGACGTAACGCAGGGTAAGCGCGACTCGGACGTCCATCGCGAGCGCCGGGTGGCAGCAGGCGAAGATCAGCCCCAGCCGGTCGTCCTCCATGCCTGCCTCCCCGACGCTGGCGAACGGCTCGCTCGCTGCGCCCGTGTCGGCTGCGCCGACCGCATCAGCGAGTGGAGTGAGGCCGTCGCGCGCCAGGTACCGCCCGGCGCGAAGCTGACTGATCGCCTTCCGCCAGGCAGTGACGGTCAGCCAGGCGCCGGGCTTTGGCGGGACGCCGTCGCGCGGCCAGGTCCGGGCAGCGGCGACGAAAGCCTCGGAAACCGCGTCCTCGGCGGCTTGCAGGTCGCCAAGGCGCCGGGCCACGGTCGCCACGACGGCCGACCATTCGTGCCGGTACGCCTGCTCGAGCGCAACCGCCGCGGCGGCGGCCGGGCCAGCCGGCTCCGGCGGGCCAGCAGGCTCCGGCGGGCCAGCAGGCTCCGGTCGGCCCGCCGCGCCGGTGTGGCCGGTTATCTCCGGCTGCTTTCCTGCTTCAGGCCCGCTTGCCACCCCTGCCCTTCCATGACTGGGCGGACCTCGACGGTCCCGTATCGCAGGATCGGCATCTTCGCTGCCCAGTCCAGCGCGGTGTCCAGATCGGGCACGTCGATCAGGTAGAAGCCGCCCAGGTGCTCCTTCGTCTCCATGAACGGCCCGTCGGTCAGCAGTCGCTTCCCGTCACGCAGGCAAACGCTTGTTGCCGTTTCCGGCTGGTTCAGTTGCTCGGCCGCGAGCAGCGCACCTGACTCCCTGAGCGCGACGGTGTAGTCGAGCCAACTGTCGATGACGCCTTCGCCCGGCTGGGCCTCGCCCGCCTCACCGGGATTGGGCGCATAGATCAGCAGTGCGTACTTCATCGAATCCTCCTGTGCGGTCCGGGTCAAGCATGCCCTGCGTTTCCAGGGCAGGCGCGCCGATGACTGTCGGTTATCCAACGCAAGGCCAGCGGCGGAGTCGACAGCGCGGCCGGATTTCTTTCCCGCGCAGTGACCCCGGTCGCGGTCAGCAGTCCTGCCGGGCCGCCAGCTCCTCTGGGCGCAGCGCCCTGAGCACGCAGAATTCGTTCCCGTCCGGATCGGCCAGCACCACCCAGGTGGACTCAGCGCCCTGGCCGATGTCGACCCGGCGCGCCCCGAGCGCCTCGAGCCGGGCTACTTCCGCGGCCTGGTCCTTCGGCCGCAAGTCCAGGTGCAGGCGGTTCTTCACGGCCTTGTCCGCTGGCACTTTCAGGAACACGATGTCCGGCGCGGCACCTTCCTCGGGGCTGCCCTCAGGCGGTTCGAGGCACACTTCGTCGTCGTCCTCGAAGGTCCGGCGCCAGCCCAGGGCTGCTTCCCAGAATGATGCGATCTGCTTTGGCTCGGGGCTGTCAACGCTCACGTTCTGAATGCGGATGTCCATGCGGCCGACTCTGGTGCCTGCCGAGCGGCGTGTCCACCGGAAATCGCCGCGCGACTGGCCAGCGCGCGGTCCGCTAGATTGACTCAATGGCCGTGCCTGCTCCGTCACCGGGTCGTGGTAGCCAGATGATGGCCGGAGCGCCGCCGTTCCCGCCGGAATCGCTGGTGACGCTCCGGAACTGGCAGGAACCGCCGTTCAACAGATGGGCGTTCCAGCACATCCGCGAGCTCATTCCGACCGCCAGGATCAGCCGCCGTGACGGGAACCCGCGGCCGCTGCCGCTAGCGCAGCGCGATCTGTCCGGGCTGCGGTTCCGCTCGGGTGACCGCGAGCTGACGGTCGGGGAGATGCTCGCCGAGACCTTTACCGACGGCTTCCTGGTGCTGCACCGTGGCCGGATCGTCACCGAGCAGTACTTCAACGGCATGGAACCAGACACGCCGCACCTGCTGATGTCGGTGTCGAAGTCGGTGGTCTCGTCGGTCGCGGGCGTCCTGGCAGGCACGGGTCAGCTGGACGTGTCCGCGCAGGTTGACAAGATCGTGCCCGCGCTGGCCGGCACGTCGTTCCAGGGCGCGACAGTGCAGCACCTGCTGGACATGCGGGCAGGCACGCACTTCGACGAGAGCTACGACAATCCCGAGTCTGACGTGCGGACGTATGAGCGGGTGTACCTCTGGCGGCCAGATGGTGAGCAGCCGCGGCCCGCTGACGCGCTGCAGTACTTCGCGACGCTGTACAACGACGGCGAGCACGGCGGCCCGTTCCGCTATCGCTCGATCCTGACGGACGTCCTGGGCTGGGTGCTGGAAGCGGCCGCCGGCGCGCGGCTGCACGAGCTGATCGCCCGGCTGGTCTGGCAGCCGATGGGAGCGGAGTCCGACGCCGAGATCACCGTGGACGCGCACGGCAACGCCATGGCGGACGGCGGGATCTGTGCCACGCTGCGCGACCTGGGCCGGTTCGGCCTGCTGTTCGCCGCCGGCGAGGACACTGACCACGCGCCAGGTCACCGGGTCCTGCCGGCCGCCTGGATCAGCGACACGCTTTCCGGCGCGCCCGACGGCGCGCGGGCCTTTGCGGCCGGCGGTGAGGCGCCCGGATTCCCCGCCGACGCGCACTACCGCAACTGCTGGTGGGTGCGTGAGCCATCGGTGCCGTTCTTCTACGCCTCGGGCATCAACGGCCAGAACGTGTTCGTGCACGTCCCGAGCCAGACCGTGGTGGTGAAGCTGTCTACCTGGCCGACTGCGCTCAGCTCGAAGATCCGGGTCACCACCGACGCGGCACGGGCAATCGCTGAGTCGCTCGCCGGGCAGGCCTGACCGGGCCCGTACCCGGCTTTGAAGGAAACGCGCCGGGCGACCAGCTCCGGTATCACTGCCCCGGGGACGGCCGGCCGGGTGACGCGAACCCTGCCTGTCCTGAGCGCGGATTCGTCAAGTTTGGAACACGAGGCAGGGGGAACCTGCTTTCCCCGTCGCAGGTGACTCCATACTGGTTAGCGGATCATTAACTTGGGCAAAGGGGGGACGATGCGGTTGAGGTCTGGCGTAGCGATCGACCTAGGCACGGTCAACACGCTTGTCTACGTCACCGGCCGCGGGATCGTCGTCGAGGAGCCATCGGCAATCGCGATCAGCCGGAGGACCGGCGCCGTCGTGGCCGTCGGTGCTGCCGCTGATGCGCTCAGTGGCAAGGAGCCGGAGGAGATCGAGGTCATCAATCCGCTCCGCGACGGAGTGATCGCTGACCTGGATGCCACGGTAGCGATGCTGCAGGCGTTGCTCCGCCGGGCGCGAGTGCGGCGCCGGCTGCGCAAGACCACGGCGGTCGTCTGCCTCCCGGTCGAGGCAACCTACGTCGAACGACGGTCTGTCGCGGCAGCAGTCGAGGCGCTTAAGCCGCGCTGCGCCGTGCAACTGGTGGACGAGCCCGTCGCGGCGGCGGCTGGCGCCGGATTCGACCTGCCAGCGGGATCGGGCGCGTTCGTCATCGACGTCGGTGGCGGGACCACTGAGGTCGCCGTGCTGGCCGGAGGGCATGTCGTCCGAGCGCGTTCGCTTCGCGCAGGCGGCAACGTGATGGACGACGCAATCATCCGAGCCGTCCGGGTAGAGCACGACCTGCTCATCGGCCGCAACGCGGCACGCAACCTGAAGATGACGCTTGGCCTGGCTGACGGGGCAGCCACGGAGGCCGAGACAGTCGGGGTGGATGCGGCCCGCCGGGTGCCACGGTCGCAGGCGGTCTCCGCGAAGCTCGTCGCCGCCGCCATCGAGCCGACCGTGTCAGCCATCACCAGTACGGTGGAGGAACTGCTGTCCGACATCCCGCCGAACCTCGCCGAGGAAGTGGTCCGCGGCAAGATCCGGCTGGCTGGCGGTGGCGCGCTGCTGCCGGGCCTGGCCTTCCGGATCGAGTGCGCGGCCGACATCGCGGTCATGGTCGTGGATGATCCGCTGCGCTGCGTCATCCGCGGCGCGGCCCGGATTCTCGAGCAGGGCGCGGCGCCCGCGCTCGCTGACAGCGGTCGCGGGCAGAGCTAATGCGCCTCAGGGTGCTACCCGGCGAGCACAGGAGATCACGGCCGCCGCGCTGCGGTCGATGTCATCTTCGGTGGTGCACCAGCCGCTTACGCTCACCCGCATGGCCCGGATGCCGTGCCAGGTGGTCGGCCCGCACCAGCACGTGCCGTCGGCCTGCACTGCCGCGATCACCGCGTCGGTCCGCGCTGCCTCGCCGAATGACACCAGCACCTGGTTGAGTACCACGTGGTTCAGCGGCTCGAAGCCCGCGGCCAGCATGGCGCCCGCGAACCGTCCGGCCAGGCGGCAGCTCCGCTCAACGAGCCCGGCGACCCCGTCGCTGCCGAGGCTGGCCAGCGCCGCCCACACCTCGACGCCGCGGGCACGCTGTGAGGACTGCGGTGTCAGGCCCATGCCCTCGGCGGCAGCGCCGGGCAGGTAGGCAGCCGACGATTCCATCGCGGCGGCGAGCGCGTCCCGCGAGCGGACCAGCGCGACACCGCAGTCGTAGGTGGTGTTCAGCCACTTGTGACAGTCGGTGGCCCAGGAATCGGCCTGCTCCGCGCCGGCCACCTGATCACGCAGGCCCGGCGAGGCGGCCGCCCACAGGCCGAACGCGCCGTCGACGTGAACCCACGCCTCGTTCTCCCGAGCCCAGTCGGCCAGCGGCCCGAACGGGTCGCTCGCCCCGGTGTTCACGTTCCCGGCTTGCAGGCAAACGATGGCCGGGGCATCAAGCCGGGGCAGCGCGCGAACCCCGATCCGCCCCTGGTGGTCGACCGGGAGGACCTTGGCCCGGTCCCGGCCGAGGCCGATGAGGCCGAGCGCCTTGCGCACGGTCGCGTGCACCTCCGCGCCGACGACGACGGTGACCGGCGGCGCGCCTACTAGTCCCTGCCCGGCCGCGTCGAAGCCGTGCCGGGTGAGTACCGCGTCTCGCGCCGCGGCCAGGCAGGTGGCGTTCGCCATCGTGGCGCCGGTCACGAAACTGCCCGCCGTGCCGGGCGGCAAGCCGAGCAAGCCGGTGATCCAGCGCAGCGCCACGGCATTGAGGCGGGCAGCAACCGGCGACATCACGGTCAGCGCGGCGTTCTGGTCCCAGGTCGAGGCAAGCCAGGACGCAGCCTGGGCGACCGGCAGCACGGCGCCGGTGACGAAGCCGAAGTACCGCGGGCCGTTCGAGGCGACGGTGGCTGGCGACCCGGCGTCATCGAGCAGGCGGAGCACCTCGCGCGCCGCGATCGGGGTCCGCGGCAGCTCGAAATCCAGCTCGGCAAGCCCGGCAACCGCCGCGCCGTCGGGTGCGACGGGCCGGTCTGCGACCCCGGCGAGGTAGGCCAGTGAGCGGTCGAGAGCGTCGTGCAGCAGACCGGGGCGTCCCGCCAGGATGGCGCCGATGTTCAGTCCGGCTTCTGACATGCGGGGCCTCCGTTTCTGGCCGCCCCGAGGGCGGCGTTAGCCTGCGCCTGGTCTTAGCCGTCGGCTGCCCATCGCTAACAGCGGAACTCTCGCTAATCTAGTAAAGATCTTCCGAAAGCGGGCATTGCCTGGCATGGCGGCCTGCCAGGCGGCCCGCCAGTCGGAAGACGCGAGGGCAATATGCCGGGTGCGTCCGGCTCGGGCTGAAGCGGTCGCTAACTAGGTGGTGACCACGGCGACGCTCTCGGTTAACGTCGATGACAAGACCCGGTCGCTGCCGCTCCGGCCGGCAGTCGTTACGGCGCTGGAGGTACCGATGGACGACATCGGTGACAGGTTCCTTGAGCTGATCCATGAGCTAGCGGAAGTGGCGAGCAGCGTCACCGTCGAGCAGGCGCTCGCCGAGTTCGACGAGACGACGCTGCAGGTGTTCTGGAAGAAATGGCCGCACCTTTCGGGGTGGAACGGCCGGTTGTGGGCGATGCTCTCGGCTGAGCTAGCCGGCCCTTCGGCCCGGGTCGCAGACCCGGAACTGGACGAGACCGGCGGAAGCGGCTAACCCGATGACGACCCTCCGGGATGTCATGGACACCGCCGTGATCACGACGACGCCGCAAGCGCCGGTCGCGCAGGCCGCGGCGGCGATGGTGGCAGCGAGCGTCGGGTCGGCGATCGTCATGCAGGGCTCGTTCCTGGCCGGAATCATCACCGAGCGCGACGTGCTGCGGGCGGCGGCGTCCGGCCAGGACCTGCGCAACTCGGCAGTCGCCGAGTGGATGACGCCGGATCCGCAGTCGGTGGGCCCGGACGCTTCACCAGAGGAGGCAGCTCAGATCATGCTCCTCAACGGATTCCGGCATCTGCCGGTCGTAGCAGGACGCGACCTGTGCGGCGTCGTCACTCTCCGCGACCTCTTCGCCGCCCGGATCCGCCGCTAGCCGACGTCGTCGGTCAGGTCAGCTGGGTATGTCACCGTGACCTCCGAGATGGCGCGCGGGAAGTCGCGCTGGTTGTTGGTGATGAAGCGCTCGGCGCCCAGCACGACCGCTGTGGCCAGGTGCGTGGCATCCGCAGCACGCAGCCCGTACCTGCTGGCCAGCGCGGTCGCCAGGTCTGCGGTTGCCCGGTCGACCGGGCGCAGGTCGATGCGGGCAAGCAGTCCGGCCAGGATGCGCACTTCGCTGGTCTCGCCGTCGCGAAGCGGCTTACCCAGGACTTCAGGCAACAGCAGAACAGATCCGGCGCCGGCGGGCTGTCGGCCCGGTTGCCGGAACAGGGCGAGCACCCGGCGTCCCAGCGGGTGATCCCGGACGGCTGCGTAAAGGATCACGTCGGCGTCGAAGACGTCCATTACCCGCGGTCCCGGTCGGCCCGGATCGCACTGATCAGCTGCTCCGCGCGGGCTGCGGACAGGCCAGGTTCGCCCGGAAGCTCGGCGGTGGCCGCGATGTCGAGAAGTTCATGGATGCGGGCGGCGTCCTCGATGACAACGTGCGCCCTGGCCCGCATCACATCCGGTCGTACCAGGACCGCGACGGGCCTGCCATGCCGAGTAATCGTGATTTCCTCGCCCTCCTCGACTCTGCTGAGGAGCTCTGGCAAGGACGCGCGCGCCTGGGACACCGTAAGCATGACCACGAATGACAATTGTACGCCAACGTACGGCTACGTACAAAACTCTGTCGCGTGCCCGGCCATGATGACGGCCTAGTGCGACGAGCCGGCCGCCGCGGCGCGCAGCGAGCGATACAGCAGCTGCTGATCGCCGAGACGGCGGCGGAGTTCGCGCTCGAGGCCGCCGATCGGGACGAGGTTCTGCGGCGCGCGCGGGTCCTTGTGCGGCGAACTGGCCAGCGGTGGCAGCACCAGCGCGCTCAGGTCGGCCATCCGCGTTACCTCAGGAACGGGCAGGTCGGCCGAGCACTCCAGCCGGACGACCCCGGACCAGGGCGCGCCCGGCGGGCCGGGCAGGCGCAGGTACCAGGAGTTCCGCCGCCAGGAGGTGCCCATGGTGAACGCCGGGGTGCGCTGACCGGGCCCGAGCTCGCCGACGACCGCAGCCTGCTGGGCCGGCAAGTACGTGGTGTGATGCGTCTTGATGAAGCCGATGGTGGCGTCCAGGTGCGTCCGGCCGCGCAGCGGGCCGTCCACGAACAGCAGGTCGTGAGCGGCCGGATTGCTTTGCCGGAACAGCAGCGCCAGTCGCACCTCGGCGTCGCTGAGGTGCCGTTGCAGGGCGAGCGTCAGCTGGTCCATGCCCGGCCCCGGCGCCTTGCTCGCGGCGTAGACCGCGTGCCGGCTGTCGATGTCGGCCGCGTCCGGCGCCGCGGTGAACAGGCCGCGCTCGACGGTCACGTCGGTAATCCGGGCGAGGCCGTTCAGGCAGACCAGGCCGGCCGCGTACGAGGCGGCGATGCCAGGGGACGGTTGCGGGCCGGTGCCGTGCACCCAGACGCGCGCATCGATCCGGCGCACGCCATCAAGGAAAAGAATCGTGCCGGGAACGGGCAGGCGCGGGTCAGCCGTCAGCGGCCGCCACTCATCCGCCGGGAACTCCAGGGCGACATCGAGTTCCGCGCTGGACTCCTGCAGCGACTCGCCGTTCATCTCCTCGCCGTAGGACATGCCGTAGCTCGGATCCCACGGATCGACCGAGAACGAGGCCGGCGTCACGCGCGTTCCCTGACGATCGCCGACGTCGTGCCGGTCCGGCTGACGACGAACCGCACCGGCACCCGCTCGGCCAGCTCGGCGACGTGCGTGATGACTCCCACCATGCGATCTGAGTCCGCCGCGAGCCGTTCCAGCGTGCTCGCAACGGTGTCCAGCGTGTCGCTGTCCAGCGTCCCGAATCCCTCGTCCAGGAACATCGAGTTCAGCTCGCGCATCCCCGCTGACAGGCCGATGACCTGGCGGGACAGGGCAAGCGCGAGCGCCAGCGAGGCCTGGAAGGTCTCGCCGCCTGACAGCGTATGGACCGGGCGCCTCGCCCCGGCATCCGCGTAGTCGATCACGACGAGGTCGTTGCGCTCGTCCCGGTCGAGCTCGTACTGGCCACCGGACAGTTCCATCAGCGTCGCCGACGCCTCGCGGACCAGCGAGTCGAGCGCCTCGCGGCACAGCCACCGCTCGAACGACGTCGCCCGGAGCAGGTTGCCCAGCATGCTCGCGACCAGACTGTCCTCGCGGTAGGCGGCGATCTGCTGATCCAGCTGGGCTGCCTTCTTCCGGTCCGCGCGGATCTGGTGCAGCTCCGCCTCGGCTCGCGCGCGCTGCGCGGCGACCGCGCTCGGGATCCTTGCCGGGTCGCTGACCTCGGTGATGCCGTTTGCGGCGAGCAGGCTGACCAGATCGGCCAGCGCGCCGTCGAATCGCTGCCGCAGCCGGGCGGCCGTCTCGTCGAGCTCGGGCTGGCGCGCCTTGCGCTTGTCGTATTCGGCGCCGGCCCAGCTGACCAGCACGGTCCAGGCGGCGGCGAGGCTGTTCGCGTCGGCCTCGTCGGCTGCGACCTGACGGCCAGCCGCTGCGGCCGCGCCGATGGCGGGCGCGCCCAGGCCGACGAGCTTATCCCTCGCCGTGCCGAGCGCTGCCCAGGCGCGCTGCTCGTCCGCTACCAGCGCACTCCGGGCTTGCTCGGCGGCGGCGAGCTCGGTCTGCCGGGCAGTGGCCTGCGCTGACGTCCTGGCGACCGCGTCATCGGCGGCGGCGATCGCCTCGAGCTGGCTGGCCAGCTCGTCTTCCGCCGGGATGCCGGCCATGACCTGCGCGGCCCTCTCCAGCCTGGCCTGCGTCCCGGCCAGCGCTGAGTCGGCAGCGGCCGCCGCCCTGGCCGTGTCCTGGTGAGCCGCCTGGGCGGTGCGCTGCGCCGCGGCCGCGGTGTCGACCGCTGCCGCCGCGGCGTCCAGGTCGGCGGGCGCCTGGCCGGCTGGCATTTCCCGGACGGGCTGGCGGCAGACCGGGCAGTTCTCGCCAACGTGCAGTGTCACCGCCAGGTCCGCGGCCGCGTGCGCTCGGCGCGCGGCCGCCAGTGCCTCGCTGGCCAGGCTGAGCGCCTCGTCGGCGGCGTGCAGCCGGTTGGCGCTGTGCTGCTCGGCGGCGCGCGCGTCCTGCAGCGCTGCCTGCTGTGTCGCGGCGTCGGCCGTCAGCTCTCGCCGGAGCGCGTACATGCCGAGCTGCTGCTGCGCCGTCGTCTTGTCGGGAAGCCGGGCACGGGCCAGCCGGGCCGACTCGCTGAGCCCGTCGGCTGCCTCGCGCCGCTGGCGGCAGGCCGTGACGAGCACCTGCGCGGCGGAAATCTGCTCGGACAGGCCGGGGACTTCCGGGGGCATGCGAAGTGCCGCAAGCAATGCAGCCTCGTTCCCGGTGTCTTGTGAGTCTTGCCGGGCCTTCGCCGCCTGATCGTGCAGCTCGGCCAGGTCGGCCAGGCTCTTGTCGACGGCGTCGGCAAGCTTGCCGAGGGCGCGCAGGCGGCTGGCCGCGCGGTCCGCTGCCTCCTGCGTGGCGTCCGCGAGCTGGTCGCGCGCCTGCTGGGCGAGGTCACAGCGGTTCTTGGCGATCTCGGCACGCTCGCGGGCGCGCTGGCCGATGTCCTTATAGACGCCGAACGCGAGCAACTCGACGAGCAGCCGCTGCCGGTTGGCCGGCGTCGCGCGCAGGAAGTCCGCGAAGCCGCCCTGCGGCAGCAGCACCGACTGGGTGAAGTGCTCGTAGCTGAGCCCGAGTAGCTCCTGCACCCGGGACTTGACGTTCTCCGGCCCTTCGGCAAGCTGCTCGAGGCTGGCTTCCAGCAGGTCCTGCAGCGGTGCCTGCGGCGGGATGGCGGCCTCGAGCCGCTCCAGGCGAGCCGCCTTCGTGGTGACCTGGCCCTGCCTTCCGCGCTGCAGTGAGCGGACCGCGATGTAACGCTGCCCGGCGAGCTCGAAGATCAGGCTGACCGTGCAGGCATTGGCGGACGGGGCGAGGGCGTTCCGGACCTCGCGCTCGTTGTCCCACCGCGGCACCGTGCCGTACAGGGCGAAGCAGAGCGCGTCGATGACCGTGCTCTTGCCCGAGCCGGTCGGCCCGACCAGCGCGAAGAAGTCGACATCGGCGAAGTCGACCTCCGTCGCGGTCCGGTAGGTGCCGAAGCCGTCGAGCAGCAGGCGTAGCGGGCGCACAGCCCCAGTCTGGCGGACGGCCGACCGGGATCCGTCATGATCCTTGAGAGTTACGCATGTGGGCGCATGCATAACTCTCAAGGATCATGAAGCGGGCCCGGCGTCAGTCAGTTCGTCGAGCAATTCGGCGAACATGCGCTCGACCCGCTCGTCGGCCACGTCTTGTTCCTTCAGGTAGTCGCCGAACAACTGCAGCGGCGTCCGCCCGGTCCGGCTTGGCTTGCCGCCGCCGTGCGTTCCGGGCCGTGGCCGGTGAGCGTCGTCGAGTTGCACCTCAAGCGCGTTGGGCAGCTTCTCCCTGACCAGGTCGCCGAGGCCGGCCCTGGCGGATTCGGCCAGGATGACGCGCAGGTAGGCGTCGGGCGCCTGCTCGCCGTCGGCGATCACCTGGTCGAGCGAACCGCGGAGCGTCCGGAGCCTGCGGCCGCCGGTGATGGCTACCCGGCTCGCATCGGCCCGGATGCCCGGACTGGCCGTCACGATCAGCGCGCCCGGCTCGTTTGCCTCCTCACCGAAGTCGACCGCGAGCGGCGAGCCCGAGTAGAACGCCGGGCAGGGTGCGGGAATCTCCTGCTGCCGGTGCAGATGCCCGAGCGCGGCGTAGTGCGCGGCGGACGGGAAGATGCTGGATGGCACCTCGTACTCGAACGTGGTCTGGACGTCCCGCTCGCCGCCGCCGCGGCGGCCGCCGAGCAGGGTCGCATGCGCCATCACGATGTTCACGGTGTCCGGGCTGAACTCCGCGGTGAGAGCGCCGACGATCGCGGCCACCCGGCGGGCGTAGTCCAGGGCGTGCTCGGCCGCCTCGTGCAGCAGCAGCTCAGCCGCCCGGACCGCGTAACGCTGGGACAGGAACGGCATTGCCGCCACGCGGGCCTGCTCGCCGCTGCGGGTCGTCAGGCGGATCGTCCCGCCGGCGCCGGGCGCCTTCGGCATGCCGAGGACGTGCAGCCCGAGTTCGGCCAGGACGGGCCGGTACACGGTGTCCAGCAAGGCGGCGTTGTCGTGGTTGCCGGCGATGGCCACCACCTGCCGGCCGTCCTCGCGCAGTGCGAGCAGCGCACGCATGACCAGGCCCTGCGCCTTTGGGCTCGGCGCCGAAGTCTCGAACAGGTCCCCGGCGATCAGCACCAGGTCGACGTCCTGAGTCCTGGCCACCCCGACGATGTCAGCCAGCACGGCCGTGTGCTCGTCGGTGCGGTCGCGCCCCTTGAGCACCTTGCCGACGTGCCAGTCGCTGGTATGCAGGATCCTCATCGCGGACAACCTCGTTACCTGGAGGGTTCGCCTGCCGGGGGCGGGGAAGGGCTGCTATGTCGGCCGGACGGCCGCCGCCGTCCGGCCAGTTGCATGCGGGGGCCTGATCCGCGGGGGATTCGTTGAGGCTCGTCGTTGACCTTACGCGCTGTCAGGGGTATGCGCAGTGCGCATTCCTCGCGCCGGACGTGTTCAGGATGCGCGGTGACGAGGCGCTCTGGTACGACCCCGAGCCAGGCGACTGGCAGCGCGAGAATGTGCTCCGGGCCGCGGCCGCCTGCCCGGTCCAGGCGATGCGAGTCGAGCAGGCGCACTTCCGCGACGACTCCAGGGTGCCCGCCGCCGCTCACGGCGACGCGGACGCCTTCCGGCGCACTGGCCGCATCGTCATCGTCGGCGCATCGCTGGCCGGCCTGAAGGCGGCGGCGACGCTACGGCATGAAGGCTTTACCGGTTCGCTGACGCTGATCGGAGATGAGCCTTATGAGCCGTATGACCGGCCGCCGCTGTCGAAGCAAGTCCTCGACGGCTGGGTCCCTGCGCAGCGGACCGCGCTGCCCGTGCCCGGCGATCTCGACGCCCGCTGGCGGCTCGGCGTAGCGGCCGCCGGGCTGGACCTGGCCCGCAAGCAGGTCCTTCTCGCCGATGGCGAGGAAGTCGGATTCGACCGGCTGCTGATCGCCACCGGCGTGCGGCCGCGGCCGTGGCCCGATCCGGCGCAGGCCGCCCTGGACGGGGTGTTCGTCCTTGACACTCGCGACGACGCCGCCCGGCTGCAGGAGCGGCTGGCTGCCGGTCCCCGCCGGGTGCTTGTCATCGGCGGCGGCTTCATCGGTTCCGAGACGGCCTCGGTCTGCCGCGACCTCGGGCTGCCGGTGACCGTCGCGGAACGGGGCCCGGCCCCGCTGGTCGGGGCGCTCGGCCGGGTCATCGGGGCGATCGCCGCTGACATGCAACGCGACCACGGGGTCGATCTGCGCTGCGGCGTCTTTGCCAAGGCGCTGGCGGGCGACTCCAGCGGCCGGCTGTGCAGCGCTGAGCTCTCCGACGGCTCAACGCTTGATGCGGACGTGGCCATCGTCGCTCTCGGCAGCCTGCGAAACGTCGAATGGCTTGACGGCTCGGGGCTCGCCGCCGGGCCGTGGGGAGTCGGCTGTGACTCAGGCTCGCGGGCATTCACCCTCGACGGCATGGTCACCGACGACATCTTCGCGGCCGGAGACGTGGCACGGTTCCCGCACCCGCTGTACAACTACCAGTTCCTGGCCCTTCAGCACTGGGGCAACGCGGTCGCCCAGGCCGAGATCGCGGCGCACAACATGATCAGTGCGCAGACCGATCGCTGGCCGCACCTGGCCATCCCCAGTTTCTGGTCCACTCAGTTCGACACCGAGATCAAGTCCGTGGGAGTGCCGAGCTTCGCGGACGAGGTCGTCATCACCCAGGGGTCGGCCGCCGACCGGAGGTTCGTCGCGGCCTACGGGCACCGTGGCAGGGTCACCGCCGCCGTGGCCTTCAACCAGGCGAAATGGCTGGAGTTCTACCAGAGCCTGATCGAACGGTCCGCGCCGTTCCCACCCGACTTCCGCGGGGTCGACGAGCCCGCCGACCGTCGTCCGGTACCGGCCGGGATGCCCGATCAGCCGATCCCCGGCGATCAGGCCACGGTAGAGGTAACGGGCCACAATCCGGGCGAGCGGCGCACTGCGCTGGTCAGGCGACGGCACCGGCCGGGCGCCCGGCTCCCCCAGCAGCGAAGGGATCGCCATGGCCCAGCCCAGTCTCTTTGACCAGGTCGTCGACTTCGGCAGCCGCGCGGATCCCTATCCGCTCTACGCCGAGCTGCGCCGTACGCCGGTCAGCCGGGCCGACGACGGCAGCTATGTGGTCAGCACCTACCAGGCGATAGTCGCGTTGCTGCACGATCCGCGGGTCAGCTCTGATCGGCGTCACCGCGCTGACTACGCCGAGGACGAAGACGAGTTCGTGCCCGGCCTGCCGCCCAGCTTCATCGGGCTCGACCCGCCCGGTCACGACCGGGTCCGGCGCTTGCTGACCCGGCATTTCGGACCACCGCACGACCCCGGCCGGATCACGTCGATGACGGCCGGCATGGCGGATATCGTCGCGGACCTGATCGGCCACCTGGCCGGACGGACCTGCTGCGACCTCATCGAGGACGTCACCTACCCGTTCCCGGTCACGGTCATCTGCCGGCTGCTCGGAGTTCCTCGCGAGGACGAACCACGATTCCGCGTGTGGGCCGATGCCATCGTCAGCTCGATCGACCCCACCACCGGCGACCTGGCCGCTCGCAAACGCCGGCGCTTGGACGCCGCTGCCGATCTAGCGAGCTACTTCGGTGAGCTGATCGACGCCGGTCGCGACCGTCCGGGCAACGGCATGCTCGCCGAGCTGGTCGCCGACGACGGACCGGAGGGCCGGCTGTCCCGTGCGGAACTCATGAGCAATGCCTCGCTGCTGCTGATCGCTGGCCATGAGACCACCGTCAACCTCATCGCGAACGGCATGCTCACCTTGCTGCGTCACCCGCAAGTCCTGCAACGGCTGCGGCGGCAGCCCGCCCTGTCGGCCCGCCTGGTCGAAGAGCTCTTGCGGTACGAACCGCCGGTGCAGTTCCTGCCGAACCGGACGGCCCTCGACGACATCGACATCGCTGGAACCATTATCCCGCGCGGCGGGCAGGTCACGCTCGTCCTGGCGGCCGGCAGCCGTGACCCTGAGCATGTCCCGGACCCCGGCCGGTTCGACCCGGACCGGCCGGACAACGAGCATCTCGGCTTCGGCGGCGGGATCCACTACTGCTTCGGCGCGCCGCTAGCCCGGATTGAGGCACAGATCGCCCTGCCCGAGCTCGCGCGCCGGCTGGAAAACCTCCGGCTGGCCGCTGATCCGCCGCCCTACCGGCCGAATCCGCTGCTGCGCGGCCCTGCGCAGCTGCCCGTGCGGTTCGATCGCGTCGCGCCGGCGCCCGCCACGCGAAGCCGCGATCAGCGCATCACCGAGCGTCATCTGCACCACGTGTGAGCGGCCGCCGATGCCGGGCGCCGATGCCGGGCGCCGCAGTGGGCGCGCACTGCTCGGGCCGCTGACGGTCGGGCCCGGTCAGGCAGCCGCGCCGGCCGGAGTGAGGACGCCGCGGTACCGGACCGTTCCGGCCATCATGCTGTCGTAGGCTTGTGGCGCGTCCTGCAGCGGCATCACTTCGCTCATGCACCGGACCCCGGACTGCACCGCGAACCGCATGGTCTCCTCGACTTCCTCCGAAGTTCCCGAGGCGTGGCCGTGCAGCGACTTCTCGCCCGTGATCAGCTGCACCGGGCTGACCTCGATCTTCTGCGGCGAGACGCCGACGGCGACCAGTTCGCCACGCGCGCGCAGGCCGTCGATGGCCGCCGACATCGCCGCCGGGGCACCGACGGTTGCCATGACCACCTTGGCGCCGCCGAGAGCTTGCAGCGCTTCCGCCATGTCCTGCTTGTCGTCATCGATGTAATGCCGCGCGCCGAGTTGCCGGGCGGATTCCTCCTTGTCGCTGCCGCGGGCGATGGCGACCGTGTCGAAGCCCATCTTGTCGGCGAACTGGAGCGCGAGGTGCCCGAGCCCGCCTATCCCGAGAACGCCGACCAGGTCGCCGGGCTGAGCGCTGGTCTGGCGCAGGCCGTTGAACACGGTCACTCCGGCGCAGCCCATCGGCGCGGCCTCGACGAAACTCAGCTCGTCGGGGATGAGAGCCAGCGCGCTGACCGGCACCACGACCGACTCGGCATATCCGCCCTGGTAGGCCAGCCCTGGCACTTGCAGGTGCTCGCAATTGATCGCGTCGCCCTCCCGGCACTCCCTGCACGTGCCGTCGTTGCCGCCGAACCATCCGACAGCCACCCGCTGCCCGATCGCCCACCCCTCGACGCCTTCGCCGAGCATGTCGATGCGGCCGGCGATCTCGTGCCCCGGGGTGAGCGGGAACGGCTGATCGCCGAACAGGCCCTGCACCATGTCGGCGTCCGTCCGGCAGACGCCGCAGGCCTCGACGGCGATGCGGACGTGCCCTGGGCCGGGGCTGGGCTGCGGCAGGTCGACGACTCGCAGCGGGGCGTTGACCTCGCTGACCTGAACAGCCCGCATGGTGCTCGTCATAGAGCGGCCTCCGTCGGGTGATCCGAAGCTCCGAGCCGGCCGTACCCGGCCCGCAGGCCGTTGTACCCGCTCGCCGGCCCGTGATGCGCCAGGCGCCGGACGACCGCTCAGCCGGGCGGGCGGCCGGTATATGCGGAATCTCATTTACGGTGCGCTCTGGCCGGCCGGAATTTACCGGGCTTGGGCTGGCTTGTAGGTGTCGCGGCCGCCAGGGGTCTGCGGGATCCCGGCTTTCCCAGGGCCGCCAGGCCCGGCGAGGCGCACGAGGCAGCGGCTGGCTACGTCGTGTCAGCGGCAAGGGACCGATAGCTCCGAGGACAGGA
>DAHVAR010000116.1 GCA_027314515.1 Actinomycetota bacterium | reverse complement strand
ACGACGGGATCTGCAATGCCTTGGCGTAGTTGAACGAAACGTCCGTGACCAGGTCCCTGATCACCGGGAAGGTGCGCAGCGGCGTGACGGTCAGCACCTCGTCCTCGGTGAACGTGGACATCCGGGTCATGCATGCCAGCCGTGGGCGGCCGTTGATCTCCATGGAGCATGACCCGCACTTGCCGGCCTTGCAGTTCCACCGGATAGCCAGGTCGCCCGCCTGGGTAGCCTGCAGCCGGTGCAGCACGTCGAGCACGACCTCACCCTCGTTGACCTCGACCGTGTAGTCAGCGAGGTCGCCCTGGCCGTGGTTGCCGCGCCAGACCCGCAGCGCTGCCTTGTAGCTCATCAGTGCGCCTCCTCGCTGGCGGCGGCGACAGAAGCCGGAGCCTCAGCCGGAAGCGCAGCCATCTCTTCGTCGGTCAGGTACTTCTTCAGCTCGGCACGGTCAAACAGGGCGATCAGGTCATCGCGCATCGGCGGCACCGGGTGCCGGGTAATCCTGATCTCGTCGCCGTCGAGCGCGCAGACGAGGTTGACCTTGCGCCACTCAGGCCGCATGCCCGGGTAATCGTCGCGGGTGTGCCCGCCCCGGCTCTCCTGGCGCTCCAGCGCTGCCGACGCGACGCACCTGGCCATCAGCATGATGTTCCGCAGGTCCAGTGCCAGGTGCCAGCCAGGGTTGTAGGCGCTGCCGCCGGCCGCCGCGACAGCGCTGGCACGCACGCCGAGGGTCTCCAGTTCGGCGAGGGCTTTCTTGATCTCGGTCTCGGTCCTGATGATGCCGACCAGGTTGCTCATCGTCTCCTGGACGTCGGCATGCACGGCATAGGGGTTCTCCCCGTCCGGCCGCTGCAGCGGAGCCAGCGCCTCGACGCGCGCCGCCTCGATCTCGCCCTCGTCGGCCACCGGGAGCTTGGCCCCTAGCCGGCCGACGTACTCGGCCGCTCCGAATCCGGCCCGGCGGCCGAACACCAGCAGGTCAGACAGCGAGTTGCCGCCAAGCCGGTTCGAGCCGTGCATGCCGCCGGACACCTCGCCGGCCGCGAACAGCCCGGGCACGCAAGACTCGCCGGTGTCCGGATCGACCTCGACCCCGCCCATCACGTAGTGCTGGGCCGGCCCGACCTCCATCGGCTCCTTGGTGATGTCGACATCGGCCAGTTCCTTGAACTGGTGGTGCATCGAGGGCAGCCGCTTGAGGATCTCCTCGGCCGGCAGCCGCGAGGCGATGTCCAGGTACACCCCGCCGTGCGGCGAGCCGCGCCCGGCCTTGACTTCGGCGTTGTTCGCCCTGGCGACCTCGTCGCGCGGTAGCAGTTCCGGCGGGCGGCGGTTGTGATCCGGGTCGGAGTACCAGCGGTCGGCCTCTTCCTCGGTCTCGGCGTACTGCGCGCGGAACACGTCCGGAACGTAGTTGAACATGTACCGCTTGCCCTCGGAGTTGCGCAGCACGCCGCCGTCGCCGCGCACCGACTCGGTGACCAGCAGGCCGCGCACCGAGATTGGCCACACCATGTGCGTCGGGTGGAACTGGACGAATTCCATGTTCAGCAGCTTGGCCCCGGCCAGCAGCGCGAGCGCGTGGCCGTCTCCGGTGTACTCCCAGGAGTTCGAGCTGACCTTGAAGGTCTTGCCGATGCCCCCGGTCGCCAGGATGACCGCGGGTGCCTCGAAGACCACGAACTGCCCGGTCTCGCGGATGTAGCCGAACGCGCCGGCGATCCGGCCCTCGCCGTCCTTGATCAGCCGGGTGATCGTGGTCTCGGCATAAACCTTGATCATCGCCTCCGGGTCGCCGTGCGAGACGGCATCCTCCTGCTGCAGCGCGACGACCTTCTGCTGCAGGGTGCGGATCATCTCCAGGCCAGTGCGGTCGCCGACGTGGGCGAGCCGCGGGTACTCGTGCCCGCCGAAGTTCCGCTGGCTGATCTTGCCGCCGGAGGTGCGGTCGAACAGCGCTCCCCAGGCCTCCAGCTCATAGACCCGGTCCGGGGCTTCCTTGGCGTGCAATTCCGCCATCCGCGGATTGTTCAGGAACTTGCCGCCGCGCATCGTGTCGCGGAAGTGCACCATCCAGTTGTCGTTGCTGTTGACGTTGCCCATGGCGGCCGCGCAGCCGCCCTCGGCCATGACGGTATGCGCCTTGCCGAACAGGGACTTGGAGATGATCGCGGTTCGCTTGCCGGCCAGCCGTGCCTCGATTGCGGCCCGCAAGCCCGAGCCGCCAGCCCCGATCACGACGACGTCGTAGGGAATCCGCTCGACGTCCCTGTGCTCGACGTCCCTGTGCTCGCCGGCACTGTGCTCGCCGGCCCTGTGCTCGCCGGCACTGGCAGAGCCGGCGCTGGGCGCGATGTCAGTCATGGTCTTGCCTGCCTCAGTTGTAGAACCGGAAGTCGCTGAACACATGGGCCGCCACCAGCCAGATGTACAGGTCGGTCAGCATCAGGGTGCCAAGCGTCGTCCACGCGAGCTGCATGTGGCGGGCGTTGAGCCATGAGATCCGGTTCCAGATCCAGTAACGGACCGGGTGCTTGGAAAAGTGCTTCAGCCTGCCGCCGGTGATATGCCGACAGGAATGGCAGGACAGGGAGTAGCACCACAGCAATACAACGTTCCCGAGCATGATCAGGGTGCCTAGGCCGAACCCGATGCCGCCGGTCTTGCCGTGAAAGGCCTCAATCACGTCGTAGGTATTCAGGATCGAGATGAGGATCACCATGTAGAAGAAGTAGCGGTGCAGGTTCTGCATGATGAGCGGGAACCGGGTCTCACCGCTGTACTTCTGGTGCGGCTCGCGTACCGCGCAGGCCGCTGGCGCCCGCCAGAACGCCCGGTAGTAGGCGCGCCGGTAGTAATAGCAGCTCAGCCGGAAGCCCAGCACGAAGGGCAGCGAGACGACGGCGTACGGAATGATCGGCGGCAGGTGGCCGAACCAGGTACCCATGCTGGCCGCCCCCGGCACGCACTCGCCGCTGACGCAGGGCGAGTAGAAAGGCGTCAGGTAGTGGTACTGCGGCACCCAGTACCACTTGCCGATGAAGACATGCACGGTCGCGTACGTGACCCAGATGGTCAGCAGCGTGGCGACTATGGCCGGCTGCTCCCACCATCGATCAGTGCGCAGCGTTTTCTGGCTGATCTGCGCCCTGGTCTTGGCCGGCGCATCCGATACTTGCGTCATTCGTCGACGTCTCCGCCCTGGAACTCACTGGGATCGCTCCGGGTCCGCTGCCGTTCTGCGGGAGCCGCCCGGATTAATGGGCGAACGGCCGGTCGCAGCGGGCTCGCGTCGCGGGGAAACCCTATTCCACTGAATACCACCAGCGTGCCCCGGGCAGGACTTCCGGGTATGTGACACTGACTACACAGGGCCTGTCCCAGGGCCGGGCACGCTGTGAGGTTCCTGACAGCTCCGCGGCACCGGCCGGTCAACCTGCGTTCCCTTAGCTGGTCATGTCCCCCGATGGCGGCCAGACCCTGACGGACCGGGCCTACCTCACCCAGGTCCAGTATCGGACGCCGGCGAACCTGGCCGCCCGGCAAGCCGTCTATGCCTTCCAGCGGCCGAGAATCGACCTGGTCGGAGCCGTGCTCGGGCTAGCCGGCCTGGCCGGAACCGAGACCGTGGCCGACATCGGCTGCGGGAACGGGGTTTACCTGGCCGAGCTAGCCCGCCGCCGTCACGCTGGCCGCGCACATGCTGTATCACGTTCCGGACCGCCGCGCCGCAGCGGCTGAGTTCCGCCGGGTGACCCGCCCCGGTGGCCGGGCGCTGATCGTGCTCAACGGTTCCGGGCACCTGGCTGAGCTGCGAGACCTGATGACCTCGACGGCCGCCGCACAGGGCCTGCCCGCCGAGGCGATCGGCGCCGACTACCAGACATACCTGCAGGTCACCCTCGATGCCGGCGCCAGGCTGCTGGCTGGCGTGTTCGGGTCGGTGCAGCGGCACGACTTCGATGCCGAGCTGGTGCTGCCGGGCGCGGCGCCGGTGGCCGGCTACGTGGCGAGCATGCGGTCGACCCGGGCCATGCCCGACCCGGCCGGCTTTGTCGCGGCAACGTGCGCGCGAATCCCGTTCGGGCCGGACGGGACATTCCGGGTCAGGACTCAATCGGGCCTGCTGTTCTGCCGCTGACTGTTCTGGCGCTGACCTGGGCCCGGACGTAGTCCAGCGGCACCGCGTGCCGGACATGGCCGCGGAAGCCCGTCGTGGTCACGGCCATGAACAGGGAATTCAGGATGGCTTCCTCGGTCGCCTCAATCGCGGCCCGGAAGAGCAGGTCAAGATCTTTACCGGGAACGCGGTAGTCATCAGCTGAGGTAGCCCGCCCGGTCGCGGATTGAGGGGCGGTGCTGACTGCGATCGCGTAGTCCCCGCTGCCCCCGGAGAAGTCCGAGCCGGTTCGCGCCATCCCGGCGAATGCCCGGCTCGCCAGCCGGGTGAGCTGACGGGAATCCAGCGCGGCGTCCGTGGCTAGCACGATAACGCATGAATTGCCGGAATCTGGTCGATCCGGGGCCGGCTGCTCGCCGGCCGCCGGGATGGGCACGCCCAGCACGGTGAGCTCGCCGCCGAAGTTGGCCTGTACCAGCACGCCGAGCGTCACCGGTCCGGCTGCCCAGGTCACGATGCGCGAGGACGTGCCGATGCCGGCCTTGAATCCGAGCGCGCTGGTGCCGGTGCCAGCCCCGACGCAGCCTTCCGGCACTGGGCCGCCGACCGCGGTGTCGAGGGCCATCGCGACGTGCTCGGCAGTGATCGGGCGTGCCCAGATGTCGGACAGGTAGCCGTCGTTGGTCTCGGCCACGACCGGATTCAGGGTGCCGGGCGGCTCGCCTGCGTGGCGGTCGCGCAAGTAGCCGAGCAGTGCGTCGGCGACCCGGAAGACAGACAGAGTTGCCGTCAGCAGCACCGGCGTCTCGATGGTGCCGAGCTCGGCGAGCTGCGTGCTGCCGACCATTTTGCCGAAGCCGTTGAACACCGAAAGGCCGGCAGGCAGTGCGCCCGTGGTAGCGCGCCGTGAGCCAGCGCGCTGCTCAGCGCTGCCTTGCTCATCGCCCGGCAGCAACGCGCCGGGTACCACCGCCGTGACGCCGGTCCTGATTCCGGTGCCCTCGATCACTGTTGCGTGCCCGACCCGGATGCCCGGCACGTCGGTGATGGCATTGGCCGACCCGGTCGGCAGCACGCCGGGGGCAATGCCGATGTCGCGAGCTCGCGCCCGGCCTGGCGGATGGACGGCCGCCAGGCGGTCGTCGCCGGCCGCGCCGGCCCGTACCCCGCTCACGGCGCTACACCGCTCACGGCAGGATCACGGTCGGGCTCGGGACGTCGATGGTGCGCTCGATCGCCGGGATGCCGGTCGCCGGGTCAATGCGCATCACCATGACCTGATGCGACCGCTCGTTGGCGACATACAGCACGTCGTTGTCGAGTGCGATGTGCCGCGGCCAGTCGCCGACCGGGACTTCGGTGACATAACGAGGGAGCTCGCCGTCGAGCGCGAACACCGCGACCGTGTCCGGTCCGCGGTTGGCCACATACAGGTAGCCGCCATTGCTGGCCAGCTCCGATGGCTGGTTGTGCCCGCCAGGGCCGCCGCCCGCCGGGCCCGTGCCGTCGGGGCCCGTGCTGGCCGGTACCGTGCTGGCCGAGACCGTGCCGGCCGAGACCGTGCTGGCCGGTACCGTGCCCGCCAGCTGCCCATCCTCTTCGTAAACGAGCACCTGACCGCTCAGCTCGGCAGTCACGTAGTACCGTCCGCCGACGGGCAGCAGGTGCCGGGGGCCGGAGCCGGCTGGCGTGCCGATGATCCGCTCGAGCTCGAGCCTGCCGTCCTCGCCGAGGCCGTACCGGTAGATCGCGTCCCCGCCAAGGTCGATGACCAGCACGCGGCCGTCGATGACCCGGACCATGTGCGGGTGCGCCTGCCGCTGCCGGGGGTGGTCGCCATGCCGGACGTGCCGGACGAGGTCGGTCCGCGGCCCGATGCTGCCGGCGTCCATCAGCCGGTGCACGCTGATGCTGCCGCCGCTGTAGTTGGCAGTGATCAGGAACCGGCCCGAACTGTCGACGGCGAGGTGAGCGGGCTCGGCGCCGCCGGTCTCACCGCTGCCCAGCTCGGTTGCGGGCACGCCGTCGGCGAGCGACCAGGCGCGCACCCTGCCGTCGGCCACCTCGGCTACCGCATACAGCACTGGCAGCCGCGGATGCCTGGCGATCCAGGACGGGGACTGCGCCGGAACGGTTGAGGTGACGCCGTCGCCGCCGACCACCGCAATGCCCGTGCCCGACCCCTTGCCGCCGGTGTATCCGCCGATCAGCAGGCTGGCCATGGCGCATCAGTACCCGGCGGAGCAGCGCTGCGGAGCGCCGTGCGCAAGAAGTCCACCTGAAGCAGCAGGAGATTCTCCGCCACCTCCTCCTGAGATGCCATGTGGGTCACCCCGGACAGCGGCAGCACGCTGTGCGGGCGGCCGGCGGCCAGCAGCGCCGAGGACAGCCGCAGCGTGTGCGCGACCGCGACGTTGTCATCCGCCAGGCCGTGGATGAGCAGCAGCGGCCTGGTGAGCTTCGGCGCGTCCGCGAGCAGGGAGCTCCGTTCGTAGGCCGCCGGGTTCTCGTCAGGCAGGCCCAGGTAACGCTCGGTGTAGCAGGTGTCGTACAGCCGCCAGTCGGTTGGCGGTGCTCCGGCGATCCCCGCGTGGAACACGTCGGGGCGGCGGAGTACCGCCAGCGCGGCCAGGTAACCGCCGAACGACCAGCCGCGGATTCCGACCCGGCTGGTGTCCAGGTCCGCGCACTGCTGCGCGGCCGACATCAGCGCCGCTACCTGATCGTCGAGTACGGGCCCGGCGAAATCCCCCGCCACGGCGCGATCGGAGGCCGGCCCGCGGCCCGGCGTGCCGCGGCCATCGGCGATGACGACGGCGAAGCCCTGGTCGGCGAACCATTGCGGGCTCAGGTAAGCGCTGCCCGCCGCCAGTACCCGCTTGCCGTGCGGGCCGCCATAGGGGTCGCACAGCACCGGCAGCTTGCCCGAACCCGGCTCGTGCCAGGACGGCAGCACGATCGCGGTCCTGATCCGGGCTGGCTCGGCTGACCAGATCAGCCGCGGCTTCGGGACGGGCAGGCGAGGAGCCTCGGCAAGCGTGCGGATCGCCGCGACCTCGGCCAGTTCGCCGTCCGGTCCGGTTCGCAGCACCCGGACGCTGGTGCCAGGATCGGCCAGCGTGCGGCTGACCAGCAACAGCGTGCCGCCCGCGAGCAGGCCGTCGTGGCTGCCGTCCGCCGGGCTGACCCTGGCCAGGCCCGCCGGACCGGCGGTCCACAGCGAAATGGCTGCCGGGTCGTCGGCGTAGGCGCTGAACAGGATCGTCTCGCCGTCAACCGACTGGACGCTGCGGACGTTCAGCGAGTCAGGCGTGAGCACCGCCGCGCGGCCGGCGGCGTGCTCCGCGGCGGTCCCGGCGAGCAGCCGCTTCGCGCCGCCGATGTCGGCAGTCCAGGCGATGCGGCCGGCTGCGGTGATCGCCGGCACGCCGGGCACGATGTCGAGCCAGCACGGGTCGGTGTCGGCGCGGACTCCGCTGGTCTGGCCGGTTTCCGGATCGACCGCGAGGATGCGCATGTCGCGCTGATCACGGCTGGCTACCACGATCAGCGGCCGCCCGTCGCCGTTCCCGTCCCAGGTAGCCGTCACCAGATACGGCAGCGCCAGCGAGTCCCACTGAACGGGCGTGAGCCGGCCGTCAAGCGTCGCGACGTGAAGCGACACGATGGCGTTCGGCGTGCCGGCCGCCGGGTAACGCACTGCGGTGGCCGGACGTTCCGGATTCGCCGGATCGGCGATGTGCCAGACCTGAACGGGCGTCTCGTCCACCCGCGCGGCCAGGATGGCCGAGCCGTCTGGCGCCCACCAGTAGCCGCGGCTGCGATCCATCTCCTCGGCGGCGATGAACTCGGCCAGCCCGAAGCTGATCCCGTCCGCGCCACCGGGGTCGGCGAGCACCCGTTCCGCGCCGGTGGCGACGTCATGTACCCGCAATGCCCCGTTACTGACGTAGGCGACGAGCCGGCCGGATGGGTCGGGCCGCGGATCGGCCGCCGGCGCGGACGTAGCGAGCTGGCGCGGGCTGCCTCCGCCGGGCGCCAAGTCGGCCAGGTAGACGCGGCCGGCCAGCGCGAAGGCGGCCGTAGTGCAGTTCTCGCTGGTGCCGAAGCCGACGATGCCAGCGGCGCGCTCACGAGCCCGTTCCCGCCGTGCTTTCTCGATCCGGTCGTCTTCGGCACCAGCCACGGCGAGCTGTGCCGGGTCGGCGATCAGCCGTTCGGTGCCGGTCGCCACGTCGAGCACCCACAGGCAGGTCACCGGGTCGGTACCGCCCTGCGAGCGGAGGAAGACGACGCTCTGGCCGTCAGGCGCGACCAGGAAGGAGCGAGGAGCGCCGAGGGTGAATCCGATGGTCCGCGCGGCCTGGCGCGGGAAGGAGTCAGTCACGCATCTGATCCTGCCAGTTGGCGGGTCTGCCTGGTCGGTAGGCTCACCTATGTGACCAAACCGGACGCCAGGCGCCTGCTGCTTGTGCATGCCCATCCCGACGACGAGTCCATCAGCACTGGCGCAACGATGGCTAAGTACGCCGCCGAGGGTGCCCAAGTGACGCTCGTTACCTGCACCCTGGGCGAGCTCGGCGAGGTGATACCTGCCGAGCTCGGCCACCTGGCCTGGGATTGCGGCGGCGGTCTCGGCCAGCACCGGATCGGCGAGCTGGCCGCAGCCTGCCAGGCGCTTGGCGTGGCCGATCATCGGTTCCTGGGCGGCGCGGGCCGGTGGCGCGATTCGGGCATGATGGGCACGCCGGCCAACGACTGGCCCGGCAGTTTCTGGCAGGCAGACGTGGACGAAGCCGCAGCCGAACTGCTGGGCGTGATCCGCGAGACGCGGCCGCAGGTCCTGGTGACTTATGACGCCAACGGCTTTTACGGGCACCCGGACCATATCCAGGCGCACCGGGTGGCCTGGCGCGCCTTCGAGCTTACCGATGGCCTGGTCAGCAAGTTCTACGCGACCGCGATTCCGCGCTCGGTGCTGGCCGAGGCGATGGCGCTGCTCCCGGACGCCACGCCAGAGCGCGGCCAGCAGCCGGGCAGGGCGGGCTTCGCCAGGGTCGAGTCACTCGACGAACTGCCGTTCGGCACTGACGACGAGAAAGTGACCACGGCGATCGACGCCAGGCGCTACCTCGGCGCCAAGCTCGCCGCGATGCGCGCCCACGCCACGCAGATCGCCGTGGACAGCCCGTTCTTCGCCTTGTCCGACAACGTCGGCCAGCGCGCGCTCGGAGTCGAGTACTACTCCCTGCTGGCCGGGCCAGCCTGGCGCGAACCGGCCTGTCGCGCAGCCGGGCCGGCGGACCGTGAACCGGACCTGTTCGCCGGTCTCGGCTAGCCTGCTGGAGTGAGCAGCACACGGGGCACGCCCGCCGCATCTCAGCCCGGTCGCGGGGGGCGCCGTGCCGCCGACCGGGGGGCCGCCGACCGGAGTGCCGCCGACCGCGGCAGCCGCGCGCCGCAATACGTGACGGCAGCCGCCTACCTGGCCTTGTTCCTGCTGGGGGCGCTTATCGGGCTCATCGGCTCATTTCAGTACAGCCAGGGGCCGGTGCCGCTCGCCGCGATCCTGTTCGACCTTGCCATCCTGGCCACCTGTGTGCTCGGTTCGACCGGCATGCGCAGCGCCGTCGGCGGGGTGCTGCCCGCGGTCGGATGGTTCATTATGACGCTGCTGGTCAGCAGCGGCACACCTGGCGGCAGCGTCGTGATCACCGATACCGCGGCAGGCAAGTGGTTCCTGTTCGGCGGCGCGGTGTGCGCTGCCGCCGGCGCCGTCTACTCCTTTGCCGTCTGGTCCAGGGCCAGCCGTGACCGCCGGGCCGATCGGTAAGCCAGCTGGCTCGGGCTACTCCCCGCCTGGCATTTTCAGCGGATGGCGCTGAAAAAGCCAGGCGCGGACAATACCGGTTCCGCCGCCGGTCTCAGGCAATGGTGTACTCCCAGCCGGGCTGCCAGCCGGAGTCGCTGACGGCCAGGTCCTCGAGCGGTGTGCCGAGCAACAGGTGCTCGAGCCCCCAGTGGGTGGCGATGTGCCCGATGACCAGCACTCGCCGGCCAGACCAGCGCAGCGGCAGGTCAGCTGCGAACCTCGCTACCCGGGCTGCGGCCTGCCGCCAGCTTTCGCCGTCCGGATAAGGCGTGTCGACGTGCTCGGCCCGGTGCGCGTGCAGCTCGGCGGTCGGCGATCCAGTCTGGGAGCCGTAATCGCACTCCCGGAGCCGCCAGTCAAGCAGCACCGGAACCGGTGTCCCGCCGAACGCGATCGCCGCGGTCTCGGCCGCGCGGGCCAGGTCGGAACTGAACACGGCGGCGACTTCGCCGGCCCGGTGCCGCGCGCGCAGCTGTGCTGCCTGCTCGCGGCCAAGCGCCGACAGGCGGCCCGGCAGCCAGCCGGTAGCGATGCCGTTCTCGTTGTCGTCGGTGGTCGAGTGCTTCTCGAACACGATCCGGATCGTCACTGCGGCCCCGGTTCCGTCGGCTCGGGCGGTGGTGGGACAGGGTACGCCGACGGCGCCGCGGGCGGCGGTCAGCGAACCAGTGCCTCGACCTGGTCGATCGCCCAGTCCAGGTCGTCCTCGCCGATGACCAGTGGCGGTGCCAGCCGGATGGTCGAGCCGTGGGTGTCCTTAGCAAGCACGCCCCGCTTGGCCAGCTCCTCGCAGGCGACCCGCCCGGGCAATTCGGCAAACTCGATCCCGGCCCACAGCCCGCGGCCGCGCACGTCATTGACCTTGTGCTGCGGCAGTGCGCTGAGCCGGTCGTGCATGTGCGCGCCGAGCTTCGCCGAGCGCTCCTGAAACTCGCCGGTCGCGAGCATCGCGATGACCTCGCGCGCGACCGCGCAGGCGAGCGGGTTACCGCCGAAGGTGGAGCCGTGCTGGCCGGGCTTGAAGACGCCGAGCACGTCGCTCGACGAGACGACCGCCGACACCGGCACAATGCCGCCACCCAGGGCCTTGCCCAGGATGTACATGTCCGGCACGACGTCGGAGTGTTCGCACGCGAACGTCGTGCCGGTGCGACCCAGGCCCGACTGGATCTCGTCGGCGATGAACAGCGCACCGTGTTCGGTGCACAGTTCGCGGACGCCCGGCAGGAAGCCGGATGGCGGCACCAGCACGCCGGCCTCACCCTGGATCGGCTCTGCCAGGACCGCCACGACCCTGTCGTCCATCGCGGCGGCCAGGGCTGCCAGATCGCCGTAAGGAACGATCCGGAAACCCGGCGTGTACGGACCGAAGCCGTCGCGCGCGTCCGGGTCGGTGGAGAAGCTGACGATTGTGGTGGTCCGGCCGTGAAAATTGCCGTCGAACACGATGATGATGGCCTGGCCGTCGGGAACGCCCTTGACCTCGTAACCCCATTTGCGGGCAGTCTTGATTGCCGTCTCGACCGCTTCGGCGCCGGTGTTCATCGGCAGGACCATTTCCATGCCTGCCAAGGCGGCCAGCTCAGCGCAGAACGGGCCGAACTGGTCGTGCTCGAAGGCGCGGCTGACGAGCGTCACGCGCTCCAGTTGACGGTGCGCGGCCGCGACCAGCCGGGGGTGACGGTGCCCGAAGTTGATAGCCGAGTAGGCGGCCAGCATGTCCAGGTAGCGCTTGCCCTCGACGTCGGTCACCCAGGCGCCGTCAGCCTCGGCGATCACCACTGGCAGCGGATCGTAGTTGTGTGCGCTGTGCGCCGCCGCCTGGGCGCGCAGTTGTGCTGACACCTCGGGGCCCGTGCTCACCATGTGCTCCCTCCCGCCGTCGACCGCCATTTCGGTTACCTCAGTTCCAGAGTGCAGCACTTCGGGCCGCCGCCCGCCTTCAGCAACTCGGACATGTCGACACCGACCGGATTGAATCCCGCCTCGGCCAGTTGCGCGGCGAGGCCAGTCGCCTGCACGGGCAGCACGACATTGCGGCCGTCGCTGATGCCGTTCAGGCCGAGCACCTCGGCGTCCTCATCTTTCGCCTCGATGATCTGGCTGAAATGGGACGCCAGTGCGGCCCGGCCGGCGTCGTCGAACGCTGCCGGATAGTAAGCGATAGTGGCCTCGTCCAGTACGACGAGCGCGGTGTCCAGATGGTAAAAGCGCGGGTCGACCAGGCGAAGGCTGATGACCGGGAACCCGAAAAGCTCGGTCAGCTCGTCGCGCACGGCCTCGTCGCTGCGGAAACCGTAGCCGGCCAGGATGGCTCGCCCGGCGAAGACGATGTCGCCCTCGCCCTCGTTCAGCACGTGCGACTCGCGGACCTGGCCGTAGCCGTGCTCGCGGAACCAGTTGAGGTAGGCGTCAGCCTCGGGCTGGCGTTGCGGGAACTTGAAGTTAGCGCCGAGCACCTTGCCGTCGATGACGGTAGCGCCGTTCGCCGCGAAGACCATATCCGGGAGCCCTGCCTCCGGCGTGATAGTGCGGACAGTGTGGCCGAGGCCCTGGTAGACGTCGCGGAGGTGGTGCCACTGGCGCCTGGCGAGCGCATTGTCCACTGGCCGATCCGGGTTCATCCACGGATTGATCGCGTACTGCACGGCGAAGTGCTCAGGCGGGCACATCAAGTACGTCCTCGCGTGAGTGCAGCGGCGGGTGGTCTCCGTCATGGTCAGGTGCTCCCGTTCGGCGGATGATCTGGGCGGATGATCTGCTCCTGGCCCGATGATCTAGGTCAGTCCAGCGTAGAAGCCGCAGGCGTGCTCGTGCCCTGGCGCCTCATGCGCATCACTGCTGATCTGTTGCGTAATCTGCCCGGCGAACGCTGATCTGTTGCGCCGCTCCGGCGAGGCCTGCCCTTGCCAGAGAGATGATCTTCATGAATGTGAATTTACTGTCGCCAGAGCAACAGCAAAGTCACTTCGATCATGGCCTGCCCTTGCGACAAGTCGCGCTAACGCCGTAAATCGGACCCACGACGAGGCGCCGGAGTGACTGTCCACGCCTGGCCCTCCGGCGTGTCCCGGACCGCGACGCCGAGGTCGGCCAGCACGTCTCGCAGCCGGTCACTGGCGGCAAAGTCGTTCCGCTCACGGGCCGCCGCCCGCTCGGCGAGCATCGCCTCCGCCCCTTCCGGCAGCGGTGCTGACTGCGGCTTCCCCACCAGGCTGACCAGGTCGAGCGCCAGGATCCGGTCCGCGGCGGCGAACGTCTCGAACTTCGAGCCAGCCGGGATCTCGCGGTCCTTGGCCAGCTCGCGCAATGTCCGCAGGGCCGCGGGGGTGTCCAGATCGTCGTCCAGCGCGGTAGTGAGCCGGGACCAGTACTCCGCGCAGATGGGCTTGCTCGGCTCGTTGGCCCAGTCCGCCACCAATTCACGCCACCGGCGCACGGTGCCGTCCGAGGCAGCCAGGGTGTCCCAGGTGAGGTTCATCTGCTGGCGATAGCGGTGCTCGAGGAAGGCAAGCCGGACGGCGAGCGGGTCCAGCCCGCGGGCTGCCACGTCCGGCAGCAGCACCACGTTGCCGGTCGACTTGGCCATCTTGCGACCGTCAAACAGGACGTGCTCACCGTGCACCCAGTGCCGTACTACCTCGTGTCCGGCTACCGAATCGGACTGGGCTCGCTCGTCCTCGTGATGCGGGAACCGCAGGTCGATGCCGCCGGTGTGGATATCGATCTCCGTGCCGAGGAACTTCAGCGACATCGCCGAGCACTCAGTGTGCCAGCCGGGGAAGCCAGTGCCCCAGGGTGCCTGCCAGGTCAGCTCGCGGTCAGCCGGCGCCGCCTTCCACAGCGCCCAGTCAGCGTGGAACCGCTTGTCGGTGTCCACGCCGCCGGCGAACCGGTAGCCGGGACGCAGGTCATCCAGCCGGTTCCCGGAGATGGCTCCGTAACCGGGAGCGCTGCGCGCGTCGAAGTACACCGAGCCGCTGGCGACCGGGTAGGCGTGCCCGGTCCCGATCAGCCTGGCGATCAGCTCGATCGTCAGGTCGATCGACTCTGATGCGCGCGGCGCGTAGTCCGGCCTGCCGATGTTCAGCGTCTCGCAGTCCCGCCAGAACGCGTCTTCGTAGAAACGCGCGATATCGAGCGCGGACTTGCCCTCCGCGCGGGCCTGCGACAGGACCTTGTCCTCGCCGTCGGGGTCGGGCTCGTTGCCGTCGGCCAGGTGACCGACATCGGTGATGTTCTGGCAGACGATGACCGACCAGCCATGCCGCTCGGCATTCCGCCGGATCAGGTCACTGAGCAGGACGGTCCGCATGTTGCCGACGTGGGCGAACCGGTACACCGTTGGCCCGCAGGCGTACATCCGCAGCTGGCCGGGCCGCGCGGGGGTGATCTCCGCCACGGCGCGCTGCCGGGTGTCGTAGAGGCGCAGCACGGCTGCCAGCCTAGTGACCTGCCGGGCGCGCGCCGCGACGGCGCGGCCAGGGTGGCCAGGTTTCGGCTGGTTCGGCTGCGAGAACCGGGCTGAAAGCGGTTGAGGCGGCGCCCGTGGCCCGGGTAATAATCGCCGCATGACGACGCCCGGTGTGCTCCGCGTCCTGGACTCGCTTGCTCGCGACGCCCGGCTGGCCGGCTTCCTGCGCGATGGCAGGGTCGAGGTGCTGCCGGCCAGGCGATCGCGGCGGCTGCTTTTGCTCGGCGAGGTGGCGCAGGCATTCGAGCCGGGCACTCGCTACCCCGAGCGCGACGTCAACCGGATCCTGTCCGCGATCTTCAGCGACTGCGCCGCGCTTCGCCGGTACCTGGTCGATGAGGAGTTCCTGGCTCGGGCCGACGGGGAGTACTGGCGCTGCGGGGGCCCGGTCGAGCCGTCGCCGCAGGCTGGCTAGCCGCCCTAGTACCCGTTGGTGATGACCGTCGGGCCGTTGCCGAATGGCACCGCACCGATCACGCCCACCTCGGCGGCCGGCGCGGTCAGCGCCGTCTGTGCCCTGCCTGCCGCCGGGTTGAACCACAGTAGCGACGACGTTCCCGGGCAGCTCGTCTGGGTCAGCACCAGCAGCCGCTGGCGGTAGGCGACAACGACGGTGCTGTAGTTGTTCGTGCTGCCGGGGATCGTGACCGGGCCGCCGGCGCCCAGGCGCAGGATGGCCATGCCGCCCGGTCCGCCCGGCGCGGACGGGCACTGGCGGGACGTCACGGAGCTCACGTAGGTCGTCTGACCAGCCAGCCAGGCATCCCGGATGCCGCCTTGCGCAGCCGATACGACCGGAGTGAGCGGGGTCGGTGCTGATCTGTCATCGGGCACCAGCCACAGCCGAGCTCCGTCCGGTGCGCCAGTCGCGGCGCAGTCCGCCAGGACCGTGGTGTCGTTCCACCAGCTGAGCGGCATGCAGGCGGACGGGTGGCCGCTGTCCTTCACATGCAGCCGGGTGGCCTTGCCGCCGGCGTTGCTGACCACCTGCATGGCATCGCCGGCCACGCCCCAGACGTCGGTCAGCCCATCCGGCGAGCTCAGCGCGCAGGCGGCACCGATGTCACAGGTGTTCCACGCCAGGGTCTCGCCCAGCTTGCGCGGCAGCGCGGCCAGCGTCTGCTGGAGCTGGCCGGTCAGGGTATAGCGCTGCAGATGGAACTGCGCCGGTCCCTGGTGCACCGCCAGGATGGCAAGGCCCAGGGGCCTGGCGAACCCGACCGGCACTACTCCGTCCGGCAGTGGCAGCGGTGCGAAATGCCCGGTCCGCACGTTCAGCAGCGCATAGCTGCCGGTGCCGCCGGCAGCACCGGAGCCGGTATAGACGAGCGCCCGCTGGGCATCCCCGGACCATGCCATCAGCCCGGGGGCGGTGCCGCCCGACGACGCCGTGATCTCGTACTTGCCGCCTTTCGGATCGACCAGGTACGTGATGTAGCTGCCGCCGCCGGAGGCTTGCCCGGCCGAGTTCGGCGCGGCGGTGGAGAGTTCGGCGAGAGCCCAGCCCGGCCCGACGAGGGACCACGGAATCGCCGAGCGCCTGCCGGTGCGCCCGGCGGCGAGCATGTGCGGCTTCGGCCGGCCGCCGGGCTTGCTGCTCGCGTGCTGGCTTGCGGCCGGAGCGGGCGCCTTATTGCCGCCGCCGGCGCTGTACGCGACCACTGCGATCGCCAGTGCGGCGACCGCGACGACCCCGGCCACCATCATGTTGCGACGGGAGCCCAGCCGGTCGACCCAGCCGCCTGGTGGCTGCTGGAGCGTGCCGTCCCCGAGCCCGTTGCGGCCAGGCGCGCCACTGCCAAGACCACCGCGTCCTGGTTCATCGGGTCCGAGCCCATCAGCGCTGGTCTGGCCGCCCGCCCTGCCGGGCTCGCTGGCTACGCCAAGCCAGCCGGCCCGGTGGTTGGCCTGGTCAGCCGTCGCAGCGGCGCCCGCGGCGATGACGGCGGTGGGCTTTCCGCCTGCGGGACTACCGCTGCCCCCTGACATGGCGCCCGGAGCCGGGTAATTCGGCGGGGCCGGTACGGTTCCCGGCGTGCTAGCGCCGGTGCCGTCGATGCGGCCCGCGCCCGCGCCATTGCGCCACGGGCCAGCGATGGTCCCGTCGGGACCGGCCAGCGGCTGACCCTGGCCGCCGCCGGGCTGAGCGGGCGGCAGGTAGCGTTCCCGCCCCGTCCTTGATTCGCTGGACTGGGCCGATGGGCGCCGGTTGAGGCCCGCCGCCGCCCGGCGGCGCTCATAGGCAGCCCTGGCAGTCGTCAGCACCCACGCCTGCGGATCGGGGTAGCCGGACACCTGGTACCACTGCTGGTAGGCCTTGGCGTACGCCTCCCTGATGGCGTGGTCGGCGTTAGGGTCGTCAGCAGCCAGCTCGTGCATCTGGTTGGTGACGCTCCAGACCGTGCGCGCGTAGAAGGCGTCGAACGTCTCTGACGCAGGCATCCGCCTTCTGTACCTCCCGCCTCAGCACCTTTTCGAGCGCGCCCGCCGCGCGCACCGGGCATGGCGCGCGCCGGGCATGGCGCCCGCCGCCATCGGGATGATAACGCGCAGAACGCCAATTTAGGGCAGAGTTATCCGCTATCCGCTATCCGGTAGGCGGTTATCAGCGGGGCGACGTCAGGCCAGCCGGGCCAGCCGGCTCACGGCGGCGTCGACCCGCTCGTCGGTGGCGGTCAGCGCCACCCGGATGTGCCGGGCGCCGCCTGGCCCGTAGATCTCGCCCGGCGCCACCAAAATGCCGGCCTCGGCTAGCCGCTGCACCGACGCCCGGCAATCCAGGTCCGGATGCGTTGCCCACAGGTACAGCCCGCCAGCGGACTCCTCGGTAACCCAGCCAGCCGCCTGGAAAGCGGCCCGCAGCCGGTTCCGCCGGTCCGCATACCGGGCGCGCTGTGCGTCCGCGTGCACGTCATCGGCCAGGGCGGCCGCCATCGCGGCCTGCACAGGCGCCGGGACGATCAGGCCGGCGTGCTTGCGGATCTCCAGCAGTTCCGCCATCAGGGCCGGATCTCCGGTCACGAATCCGGCCCGGTAGCCGGCCATGTTCGACCGCTTGGACAGCGAGTGCACGGCCAGCAGGCCCTGGTGCGAGCCGCCGCACGCATCCGGGTGCAGCACGGACAACGGCGTGGCATCCCAGCCCAGTTCGAGGTAGCACTCGTCAGATGCCACGACCGTGCCGCGCTCGCGCGCCCAGCTGACGACCTTGCGCAGGTGCTCGGCTGGCAGCACCTGGCCGGTGGGGTTGGCCGGCGAGTTCAGCCAGAGCAGGGATACTCGCTGCGGCCCGAGCGAGACGACGCCCGCGGCCGGCACCGGCGTGGCGCCCGCCAGCCGGGCGCCCACGTCATAGGTGGGATAAGCCAGCGCCGGATGGGCGACGATATCGCCGGGACCGCAGCCAAGGGCCGTGGGCAGCGACGCGATGAACTCCTTGGTGCCGATGACCGGCAGCACGGCCGCAGGGTCCACGCTGACCCCATGCCGCCGGGTCAGCCAGCCGGCGGCGGCCTCACGCAGAGCAGCGGTGCCGGCTGTCGCCGGATAGCCGGGAGAGTCGTCGGCGGCTCGCAGCGCAGCTCTGACCACCTCGGGCACCGGGTCGACCGGAGTGCCAACGGACAGGTCCACGATCCCGTCCGGATGCTGCCGGGCGAGCTGCGCCGGGCCAGCCAGTGAGTCCCAGGGGAAAGCCGGCAGCCGCGCCGCGACCGTCGGCGCACCGGCACCCGCTGCCGCGCCCGCGGTCATGCTGCCCGCCGTCACTGCCCGTTCCCGCGTTAGTGCTCGGTCTCCTGCGGGGGGAGCGCGGCAACGATCGGGTGATCTTTGTTGATCTTGCCGACTTTGGAAGCGCCGCCTGGCGAGCCGAGATCGCCGAAGAACTCGACGTTGGCCTTGTAATAGTCCTTCCACTGATCGGGCACATCGTCCTCGTAGAAGATGGCCTCAACCGGGCAGACGGGCTCGCAGGCGCCGCAGTCCACGCACTCATCCGGGTGGATGTAGAGCATCCGCTCGCCCTCGTAGATGCAGTCGACCGGGCACTCTTCGATGCAGGCCTTGTCGAGCACATCGACGCAAGGCTGCGTGATGATGTAGGTCACTTCCGCGTTCTCCTCTTCCGTCCGCGCCCTTGTGCACCAGCGGTGCGGCTGACCCAAGTGTCGCGGCTTGCCACCAGTATCGCGTCCCGGCAAGACCGGGGCACAAGCAGCCGATGCCGGGGACCGCAGGCTATCAGCCGAACAGCACCGAAGCCCCGGCACCCGGCCCGCGCGCCGGAGCCCGGTCCGGCTTCCAGCCGCCGGAGCGGTTCGCGAGCCACTGGAAGCCGGCATATCGCACGTCGGTGATGCCGTACGTGGTGGCGTGCGTGACCAGCCAGGCCGCTACCGCCCAGCCCTGGCGGACACTGCCCACCGTCACGCCCGCGCCGCGGTGGCTCGCCCGGGTACCGCGCAGCCTGCCGAACGCATCGTCGAGAGCGATCCGGGCGCCGGCCAGCCGGGCCCGGCCGACCGGCGAGCCGTAACTGCACCAGACGGCGTGCGCCTCGTCTCCGCTGAACGCGCGGGCTAGCTCGGTCCCTTCCTCAGCGTACTGCCCGTAAGCGAAGCCGTCAGCGCTGTGCTGGACGTCCTGGGCGGCCTGGTAGATCGGCAGCCGGCGGTAACGCGGGACCAGCGTCAGCGCGGCGAAGAACCGGCTGGTCGCGTAAACCGGATTCTCGATCTGCCGCACCGTTCCCCAGCCTTGGGATGGGCGCTGCTGGAAAACGCCGACCGAATCCAGGTCGCCGTAAGTCAGATTGGCCAGCTTCGACTCCTGCAGGGCAGTCGCGTAGGCGATGGCCACTGCCCTGGTCGGCAAGCCGCGGTGACTTGCGACCCCGGCGATGGTGGCAGCGATGCCTGCCTGGCTGACGCTGAGCTGGACTGCCTGCGCGGCAGGGCCGGCCAGGCAGTTGGCAGGCCACAGCAGCCTGCCACCGAACTTGATCGCCAGCACGCCCACCAGCAGGCAGATCGACAGGATCAGCACCACTATCCTGGCGCCGGGCCGCCGGCTGGCCCGGACAGACTGGCGTCGGCTCGGCATGCGTCCGACGCTACCCGCTCGCGCGGCGGACTTAGCTGCCCGCCGTCCGCGAGCTTAGCTGCCTGCCGTCCGCAAGCCCGTTACGCACGGCAGGCCGGCTGACCATTAGGCTCGCTGGCTATGACGCACGCACCCGATGCGGACGGGCCTGACGCCGGTGCCGTTGCCTCGCCGCTGCCCGCCGGCATCGACGACTTGTGGGAGCGCCGGGCCGGCCTGACGCCATCCGACGCGGCCGCCAGGGACCTGGTCTACCTGGCAGTCGACATGATCGACGCAGGCCAGTGCAGGGTTGCCTGGATCGATCGGAGCTCCGATCTGGTGGTCGTGGACGAGCGGGCCAAGCGCGCGATACTGCTCGCGTTCCGGCTCATGCCGATGGTCACCACGCAGGTCGGCGACTTCCGCTACAACGACCGGGTACCGCTGACAAGCCGGCTCGATGACGTCCGCGCGGTGGCCGGCTCCATCGTCAGGTGGGGCGCTTACGTGGCACCGGGCGCGGTGCTGATGCCATCGTTCGTCAACATCGGCGCCTACGTTGACTCCGGCACCATGGTGGACACCTGGGCGACCGTCGGGTCGTGCGCGCAGATCGGCAAGAACGTGCACCTGGCCGGCGGCGTGGGGATCGGCGGCGTGCTCGAGCCGCCGAGCGCCGTACCGGTCGTGGTCGAGGACGACGCCACGATCTTCTCCCGGTCCATGGTGGTGGAGGGGGCACGGGTCCGGACCGGCGCGGTGCTCGGCGCCGGCACGATCCTGACCAAGTCCAGCCACGTCATCGATGCGGAGACCGGTGACGAACTGCCCCGAGGCGAGGTACCGGCCTGGTCGGTCTGCGTCGGCGGGACCCGGATGCGCAAGTTCGGCGGCGGCGAGTTCGGCATGCCGTGCGTGCTGGTGCTGAGGCGACTGGCCGAGGGAAGCGCGCACGACAGGGCAGCGCTTAACGACATCCTCCGCGATCACGGGGTGAGTTCTTAGCCGCCGTCGGTCGGCGAGCCAGGCCCGGCGGTGCGCTGGCTGAACATCGCCCGGTGGCGGTTACCTTATGGGCCATGAGTCTGAATTCCGAGCCACGCCGCCGGCTGCGTCGCCAGGGCCCCGCCACCCTGCGGGGTAAGCACATTCCCAAGACCACGACCGACCAGCGGCTGCTCGACTGGCGCGGGCCAAGCGACTGGGTGCACACCGATCCGTGGCGGGTGCTGCGGATCCAGGCCGAGTTCGTTGAGGGCTTCGGGTTGCTCGCGGAGCTAGGGCAGGCGGTCTCGGTGTTCGGATCGGCGCGGACCCGGCCGGGCACGGCCGAGTACGACTGCGCGGAGCAGATCGGGGCGGGGCTGGCAAGCGCCGGTTACGCCGTGATCACCGGCGGCGGCCCGGGCATCATGGAGGCGGCAAACAAGGGCGCGGCCAGCGCGGGGGGCGTCTCGGTGGGGCTCGGCATCGAGCTGCCGCTCGAGCAGGGCCTGAACGAGTACGTCGAGATCGGCCTTGAGTTCCGGTACTTCTTCGTGCGCAAGACGGTCTTCGTCAAGTACTCGCAGGCCTTCGTGGTGCTTCCGGGCGGCTTCGGCACCTTGGACGAGCTGTTCGAGGCCGTGACGCTCGTACAGACTGGCAAGATCACCAGGTTCCCGATCGTGCTGGTGGGCAGCGAGTACTGGAAGGGCCTGCGGGCCTGGATCGTCGACACGATGCTCCCGGCAGGCAAGCTTTCGCCGGCCGATCCGGGCCTGATCCGGCTTGCCGACGACCCCGCCGAGGTCGTCCGGATCATCGTCGAGGCGCACAGCCTGGATGGGGCCACCGGAGCTTCCGCCACATAACCCGGCCGACGGCATGGCTGCGGTGATGCGCTAGCACACCGCAGGTCGTGGCACGATGGCGAGGTGCCCGTTGTCATACTGTTCGCCGCCGCCCTGATCCTTGGCGGCGTCGTGGTGGTCGCGATGGGCCGGGGCGGAGAACTCAGCCGCGACCGGCCCGAGTTGCCCGGCCGCCCGGACTTCCGGACCTGGTCGGACGTCGCGAACTACCGTCCTCCGGGTGCGCTGCTCGGCTATCACGCCGCGGCTACCGAGCATGCGCTGTCGCTGATCGCCAGGACTATCGCCGAGCGGGATGCCGAAATCGACTGGCTGCGCAGCCGGCTGGCGGAGGTATCCGCTGCGCACCGCGCCGGCACGGGCGCGAGCGCGCCGGATTATCCGGCCGGTTCCCCCGCCGACAGCGATCCGGACCGGAACGCGCCGCTGCCGGCCAGCCTGATCGGCGGCGCGAGCGCGACGGGCGAACCGGGGCCGCCGCCGGAACAGGACCTGCCACGGGTCACCGGCTGGCAGTCTCAGGCCGTGCCCGGCACGGCAGCCGGGCCTGCCGGCCTGCGCGGCCAGCAGGCGAGCATCCAGTACCCGGGTGAGGGTGAATGACAACGGGACTACCCGTCGCCGGTCCTGACGGCCTGCTGCGATGCCCGTGGAGCGTAAGTCCTCCCGACTACCTCAGCTACCACGACGAGGAATGGGGGCGGCCGGTCCAGGACGACAACGGGATCTTCGAGCGGCTGTGCCTGGAAGCCTTCCAGTCCGGCCTTTCCTGGCTCACGATCTTGCGCAAGCGAGCGAACTTCAGGCTGGCCTTCAGCGGATTTGACATCGAGACGGTCGCCAGATTCGGGCCGGATGACGTCGCGCGCCTGCTGGCTGATCCGGGCATCGTCCGGAACCGGGCGAAGATCGAGGCCGCCATTGCCAACGCGCGGGCCGCTCTCCGGCTTCCGGCTGGCCTTGCCAAGCTCGTCTGGCACTATGCGGGCGATCAGGCGCCCGCGCCGGTCAGCATCGCCGACGTGCCGGCCGTGACAGCCGAATCCAGGGCGCTGGCCAAGGACTTGCGTGGCCGCGGCTTCACGTTCACCGGCCCGGTCACCGCGTATGCCACGATGCAGGCCTGCGGGCTGGTCAACGATCACCTGGCCGCCTGCGTCAGCCGTGGCCCCGCGGAAGCCGCCCGGCAGGCTTAGCCCAGAGGTCTGCGCACCGCCGGCCTCCCGCGAATGGCCCGGGCCAATTGCGGCGACATTCAGAGAATCCATTGCGAAACTTCGCACAATACCCATAATCTGAGCTGCGAGGAGGCCTAACTCGGGAGGGCGGAGGAGCATGCGGCCGCCAACGCCCGCCGACAGTGGCGGTAGCGCGCTCGGCTCACCAGCGGCCGGCGGGCAGCTGCCGCCTGTCAGCCTGCTCGGAGCACCCGTTGCGGAAGCGCTGGCGTTCCTGCCCGACCCCGCCGAGCGGCTTGCCTACGCGGGCATCAGCGCTGGCGGCTGCTTCGCGCGGCCATTGCCGATCGACACCACGTGTGCGGCCGCGGCACGCCGATTCTTCCGCGAGGCCGTATCGAGCCTTGCCATCCCTTCCGGGCTGGTGCATGACGGCGTCACCATGGCCAGCGAACTGGCCGCTAACACGCTTCATGCTCAGCGCAATGCGGTGGCGGCCGGGACCCGGCAGCGATCGGCCGCGGGCATCCCGGAGATCTGGCTGTACCTTCGCGGCACCGGCCGGTCACGGGAGCTGGTGTGCAAGGTTTTCGATACCGAGCGCGGCTGGGCGCCAGGCAGTCGTCCTGGCATGTCCGATGCGCCACCGGACTCGGTCAGCGGCCGGGGACTGCAGGTTGTGGCCGGCCTGTCGGCCGGGCAGTGGGGCTGCCACCTGAGCCGATCACGGCTGGGTAACTGGAAGGTGCCGGGCAAGGCGGTCTGGTTCTCGCTGCGCATTCCGCCAGCTGCCCTGCCAGATCACGTCGGCAGGCCGAGGTACAGCCCTGACCTGCTGGTCGACGAGCTTGAGGTCATGCTGGCCGACCGCGGGCTCGCCAGCATTGTGCGTGCTGACCTGGACGGGATCTCGGTGCTGTCCATCAGCCGTCACCTGACGGTCTGGCGGCACGGCGCCGAGGTTTCCTGGCGCTCGCCGACCGGACATTACGAGCGGGTGGATCTGATGGACGCCGTCGACGTCGCCGAGCAGATCGTCGGCGCGCACGAGGAGATGGCGCTCGCCGACCCTGTCGCCGTCTAGCGATGCGATTGCCCGCCTGGCAGACGTGCTGCCCGGAAGCGGGAGCGGCGGGCCCGCGCGGGTGCGGCGGCCTGGCCTCAGCGGCTGGCCTCAGCGGCCCAGGTACACCGGCGTCTGCTTGTTCACGAATGCCAGCGTCGCGGCCTTGTGGTCGTCTGTGCTCCCGAGCCGCACTTGCACGTCGGCCTCTCTCTCCAGCGACTCGCCCAGGCCATGGCTGCTCGAGTACGCCAGGCTCTCCTTGATCGCGGCGTAAGCCAGCGTCGGCCCGTCGGCCAGCCTGGCAGCCATGGCAGCTGAGACCGCAGGCAGGTCCGCGTCCGGTACGACGGATGTGAGGAGCCCGAGGCTCAGCGCGGTGGCGGCGTCGATCGGCTCTGCCAGCATCAGCATCTCCGCCGCCCTGGCCGGCCCGACGAGCCGCTGCAGAGTCCACGACGCGCCCGAGTCCGCGCCAAGCCCGACCCTGGCGAATGCCAGCAGGAAGCTCGCCCGCTCGGCGGCGATACGGAAGTCACAGGCAAAAGCAAGCGCGGCGCCTGCTCCGGCGGCAACTCCCGGCAGCGCGGCGATCACTGGCTTGGGCATTGCGGCGATAGTCTCGATCATCGGGTTGTAGTGCCGCCGGACGGTATCGAGCGGGGCCGAGCCAGCGGCCTGCAGGTCGGCGTGCTCCCGAAGGTCCTGGCCCGAGCAGAATGCCTGGCCCGCGCCGGTGAGGACGACGGCGCGCACTGCCTCGGTCACGCTGCAGTCCCGCAGCGCTCCCAGCAGGGCGACCTTGGCATCAAGCGTGAGGGCGTTCCGGGCCGCTGGCCGGTTGATCGTGATCGTGGCGACCGCGCCGTTGACCTCGTAGAGCACGCTATCGGTCACTGGCCTTCCTCTCCTGGTGTGCAGCCATTCCTGCTGGGCCGTACTCGCCGGTGCGGGACTGTCGAGGCCGAGCATGCCTGAGTTGCTGGCCGCGGGCAACCAGGCCCGGCGTCCCGCGGCCAGCTGACTGCGTGCCACCGGCTGGACACGGGCCGACCGGGTTCTACCGAGTAGCCCGGTATCAGCCGTTATGGAACAGACGTCCGCGGGACGGCTGATCATTAGCGCCGGACGGCCGAACACTGGATAATAGAGGGACTGATCGAGATGTATGTGGCTGGCCGGAGTACCGCCGGCCGCTCGGCGCGCTGAGCGGCTGCTGGGGCTCCGTACGGCCGGAGGGCAGGGAAGGGGAGCAGAATGGCGGCGATGAAGCCGCGGACGGGCGACGGTCCGCTTGAGGTCACCAAGGAGGGCCGTGGCATCGTTATGCGCGTGCCGCTGGAGGGTGGCGGGCGCCTGGTAGTCGAACTCACGCCCGACGAGGCCCGTGCTCTAGGCGAGGCGCTCAATACCGCCGTCGGCTGAATCTGCTGCCGTAACAGTCCGGATACCCCTGCTGCCCGGGTTCCGCGTTCCTCGATCTGATGGTGCCGGCCAGTGCTAGCTGCTGCCGCCGTGCCTGGCAGCGGCAAGCAAGCCATTGCCGATCGGCAGCAGCAACGGAGTCAGGCGCTCGTCGGCCCGCACCTGCTCGCGTACCTCGGCCGCCGCGGCAGCTTCGGCGTCGGTGGGCAGTCGCTCGGTTCCCGCACTGCCTGGTAGCACCGAGTTGAACAGCACGATTCCGCCGGGCCGCAGCAAGCGCAGGGCGCTCGCCAGATAGGCACTGAGCTCGAGCCGGTCGGCGTCACAAAACACCATGTCGTAGGCGTTGTCGGCGAGCCGCGGCAGTACTTCGAGTGCCAGGCCGCCGATCAGCCGGTACCTGCTCGGCGGAAAGCCGGCCGCGAGGTAGGCAGCGCGCGCCAGGCGCTGATGCTCGGGCTCGGAGTCGACCGTGGTCAGGACCGAACCAGGCCGCATGCCGCGCAGCAGCCAGATTCCGGACGTGCCGCAGCCGGTCCCGATCTCCACCACCGACCTGGCGCCGATAGCGGCAGCTATGAACCGGAGCGTGCCGCCCGTCAGCGGGCTCACCGGCGCGGCACCGCCCACTTCGGCCGCGTTACGCCGGGCGCTGATCAGGGCGTCATCCTCGGGCAAGAAGTCGTCGATATAGGCGAGCGTGGCCGCACTGATCGAAATGAGTACCTCCGCACTGGCCAGCCGCCGCCGTGTCCGGCGGCCCGGCCCGGCCTTGCTTGTCCTGGGCTGACTTGCCTTGGACCCCTCAGGGCGCAGCCTAGCGGGCAGCCCGGCGATCCGGGAACTGGCTAGGTAACCTTGCGCGTTAACGGGTGCGAAAGGCAGAGACGGAGCATCGAGCGCCAGCCGTGGGGTTGATCTGCCGGTAGCCGGGAATATCCAGTTTCGGCACCTTCGCCGCCGCGGTAGCTCGCGAGCCGCGAAGGCGCGGGGCCAGCGGCCGGATCGACGGAACAACGCCGACCCGCCGGGAGTTGCGGTAGGAGCAGGCGTTGGAGGACGTGAGCCGGTGCACGGGGACGTAGCAGATCAGGCAGGCCGTACCGAACAAGCGGCTGAGGCGGTGCAGTGGACCCCACCGAGCTGGGAAGCGGTGGTTCGTGACCACTCTGCGCGCGTGTACCGGCTTGCCTATCGGCTTACCGGTAACAGCCACGACGCAGAGGACCTGACGCAGGAAGTGTTCGTGCGGGTGTTCCGCTCGCTGGACAGCTACATCCCCGGCACCTTCGAGGGATGGCTGCACCGGATCACGACCAACCTCTTCCTCGACATGGCGCGCAGGAAGCAGCGCATCAGGTTCGAGGGCCTGGCCGACGAGACTGAGGCGCGCCTCGGTGGCTCGGAGCCAACTCCTGCGCAAGCATTCGACGACCGGCACCTGGACGGCGACATTCACGCCGCGCTCATGGCGCTTGCGCCCGAGTACCGTGCGGCGGTTATTCTCTGCGACATCGAGGGCTTGTCCTACGAGGAGATCGCGGACACTCTTGGCGTGAAGCTGGGTACCGTCCGTAGCCGGATTCACCGCGGCCGTGCTCAGCTCCGGCAGGCACTTGAGCACCGGCGCCCGCGCCCCCTCGGGACGGCAGTGCCGCAGCCGCGGCTGAAGATCGACCTACCAGTAGCACAGGGAGGTCAGCCTTGACGCACCTCGGCCAGCGGCTGTCCGCGCTGATCGACGGTGAGCTCGATGGCAGCGAGCGCGAGCGCGTGCTCCTGCACATGGCTAGATGCGGCTCGTGTCGCGACGAGGTCGCCGCGCTCCGGATGCTGAAGCGCAGGATGACGGGGCTGGGCGAGGCCGCTGCCGGCGCCGGGCTGACCGGCAGGCTGATGCGGCTCACCGACGCCGACCCGGTCGACCACGGGAGGCCTGCGGCAGAGACCGCCTGGCAGGCTCTGCCACCACAGGGCGAGGACTTGCCTGCTCACTCCGCACGGCCGGAGCAGCGGGCAGGCCGGTATTTCCTGACCGGCTCGCTCGCCGTCTTCCTGGCTGGCCTGGGCACCGCGGCATTCATCGCCGGCGGCGAGCCGCAGGCGCAGGCTCCGTCGCCGCCAGCGACACCGTCGGTGGACGTGCTCGTCGTCCCGCCCGGGCCGGCCAGCGCTCCCGCTGAGCTGCGCCCTGCTCAGGATCCAAGTCGCGCTGTCCCCTACACGGTGGCCTCGCCGCACGTGCCCTGACGGCGACGTGCCCCGCGGGCGTCCCCGTCCTTCTCGCTGCCGCAACGTCCCTTCGGCTGGATGGCATGCCTAGTCCCGGCTGCGTACGGGCAGGAACGCAGCGATGACGGCTGGTCGCATTCGGCCTGCGGACCGTCACTGGGGGAGGCGGCGAGTGTTGGATCAGCCTGCACACGGTCCTGCGAGCTCAGCCAGCGAGCCAGCCGGAGGTGGTGCCGGCCGGCCCGGTAACCCGGACGAACGGGTTGCCGCCGGCTGGATCGCGACACGAGAACATGGCGTCCGGCCGAGTGATTTCGGGAAATTCGACTGGTTCGCGGAAGCTGAGAACTTCGGCCCCGGGTGGTCAGCGAGTCCCCGCGGCCATGCCTGCGGCCGTGCCCGTGGCGACGCGAGCGGCCCCAGGCAGGATCCGGGCAAGCGGCGGCGGCGCCGGACGGACGGGGCCGATCCGGTGGTCCCGCGCGATTCCGGCGGCCGTGCGAACTGGCTGCGCGGCTGGCGGTTCCTCGGGGTTCTGGCCGGCGCCTCGCTGGTGAGCAGCGCGGCTGGCGGTGCCGTCGGCGGATTCGTCGCTGTGCGCATGGTCGGGAGCCAGTCCGATCCCAGTTACAGCGTCGGCCTCGGCCCGCCTTCCACGGCGAGCACGCAGCCGAGCACCGTGGCCGCCGTCGCGGCGCGGGACGCGCCCGCCGTGGTGATGATCAAGGTTAACGGCAGCGCGGGAACCGGGTCCGGGTTCGTCATCCAGGGCGGCTACATCGTGACCAACAACCACGTCGTCACCCTGGACGGGCTGGTAAGCAACGCCTCGATCCGGGTCTACTTCAGCGACGGCAAGTCAGCCGCCGCCCGGCTCGTCGGCAGGGACCCGTACTCCGACATTGCCGTGATCAAGCCGACCGGGGCAACCGGGGCGACCGGCTTGCCAGCCCTGGCGCTTGGCAACTCGGGCAGCGTTGCGGTCGGCGACCCGGTGATCGCCTTCGGCTCGCCGCTCGGCCTCGCCGGCACCGTGACAAGCGGAATCGTCAGCGCGCTGAACCGCCCTATTCAGCCTGGCAATGCAACTGGCCTGGCTCCGCAGGCCTGCTTCGACGCGATCCAGACCGACGCACCTATCAACCCCGGCAATTCAGGCGGGCCGCTGGTGAATGCGCGTGGCCAGGTCATCGGCGTCGATGCGGCAATCGACACGCTGGGCAACCCTCCGATTACCGGGGCGCCGGGTGGCAGCATCGGCATCGGCTTCGCCATCCCGGTCGATCAGGCCCGGCGGGTCATCGTGGAGCTCATCCGGACCGGGCATGCCACCCACTCGGTTCTCGGCGCGACCCTGAAGGAAAACTACGGCGGTACCGGTGCCCAGCTAGCCGCGGCGCGCCGGCCCGACCCGGCGGTGGTCCCCGGCGGCCCGGCCGCCAGGGCCGGCCTGCGTCCCGGCGACGTGATCACCAAGCTGGGCGGCCGGCCGATCGCGAGCGCGGGCGCACTGCTGGCCGCGGTCGGCTCGCTGCCGCCGGGCTCGACGGTCGGGGTGACCTTCACCCGGCGAGGGCGGCCGATGCGCACCCGGATAACGCTTGGCTCGGCCCGCTCCTGACCGAGCCGCCGCGCGGCGCAGCGGGGCCCAGCGCGGGATTCTGATGACGGCAGGTCACGGGCTACCCTGTGAGAGTGGGCCACAGCCTGCGTGGTCCTAACCCTTGGAGCCTGCCGGTGTTTGACCAGGAATTCATCAAGCTCTTGGTGCTCGGGGTCGTTGCGCTGATCATCTTCGGGCCGGAGCGGCTGCCTGCCTTCGCCGCCCAGGCGGGCCGGGCGCTGCGGGAACTGCGCCGGATGGCCGAGGGCGCTAAGTCAGAATTGCAGGAAAATCTCGGCCCCGAGTTCAGCCAGTTCGACCTGGCCGACATCAACCCCAGGCACTTCGTCCGCAAGCACTTGCTCGACGACCTCACCGCTGATCCCATCGTGATCGGCGGTGCTGCGAATGGCGGCCCCAACGCGGCCATGCAGTCAGGTCGCATGACGTCCGGAACCAGCTTGCTGCCCGGCGAGAGCCCGCCGTATGACACCGAGGCCACCTGATGGTGGCCTCGGCTTCGCCGGGGGCGTTCAGACGGGAGTAAGGCCGAGCTGTCGGCCGGCCAGGCTTCTCGAGCGGCCGGCCAGCCTTTCGGCGATCTTCCGTAGCTGCTGGGATGCAGGCGCGTCGGGATCGGCCAGGACCAGCGGCATGCCGGTATCCCCTGCCTCTCGTAGTTTCGGCTCGATCGGGATCTCGCCGAGCACCGGTACCGGGACACCGGTAAGCCTGGTCAGCGTGTCGGCGACCGCCGCGCCACCGCCCGAGCCGAAGACGTCGACCCGCTGACCGCAGTGCGGGCACGGCAGGTAGGACATGTTCTCGATCACGCCTACCACGCGCTGGTTCAGTTGCACCGCGAGTGAGCCGGCCCGCTCGGCAACCTCGGCCGACGCCAGTTGCGGCGTGGTCACCACGACGAGTTCGCTGCTTGGTACCAGGTGCGCGGCCGAGATGGCAACGTCCCCGGTGCCGGGCGGAAGGTCTAGAAGAAGAATGTCCAGATCGCCCCAGAATACGTCAGTGAGGAACTGCTGCAGCAGCCGGTGCAGGATAGGGCCGCGCAACGGCAGCGGCTCATTGCCCTTCTTCAGCATGCCGCTGGAGATAGCCCGGACACCGTGCGCGGTCGGCGGCATAATCATCTGCTCGACCTGCGTCGGGCGGTCCTTGACGCCGAGCATCCGCGGTACCGAATGTCCGTAGATGTCGGCGTCCAGCAGGCCGACCTGCTGGCCGAGCGCGGCCAGCGCGACGGCCAGGTTGACGGTCACGGACGACTTGCCAACGCCACCCTTGCCGCTGGCGATCGCGTAGACCCTGGTGAGCGAGTCGGGCTTGGCGAACGGGATCTCCTTCTCGGGATTGCCCCCGCGCAGCTTGGTCTGCAGTTCGCGCCGCTGCTCCTCGCTCATGACGTCCATCTCGACCCGGACCGCTGTGACACCGCCCAGCTTGCCGACCGCGGCGGTAACATCCCGGTTGATGGTGTCCCGGAGGGGGCATCCGCTGACGGTCAGCCACACGCCGACGATGACGACGCCGCCGGGTGTCACCTCGATGCTCTTGACCATGCCGAGGTCAGTGATCGGGCGATGGATCTCGGGGTCGTTGACGGTCGAAAGCGCCTGGGTCACCTGCTCCGGGCTAGGCAGGACGACACCCGAAGCCGCTGACGCTGAGTCTGTAGCCATGGCCCCATGGTAGGCCCCGTGAGCCCGTGCCCTGCCCGGCGAGGCATGTCCGTCCCTTGCGCGAGCCGCGACGGCCGGTGAATCTGGCGGGCGGCGCGGCCACACGCCGGGCGGGGCGGCCACACGCCGGGCGGCGGCGGCAATTATGCTCAACCGGCGTGAGTGCTCGCGCATACCGGCCAAGGAGGACGACTCTGGCGGTGCCTGCCAGCAACGCCAGGTTCGTGGTCAAAGCCCGCGAACTGCCGGTCGATGAGGTCTTCCTCGACCTTGAGGACGCTGTGGCGCCCGCGGCGAAAGAGCAGAGCCGCGCGGCTGTCGTGCAGGCGCTTCGCGACGGCGGCTGGGGCAGCAAGGTCCGGGCGGTCCGGGTGAACGACGTCAGGACTGGCTGGGCCTATCGCGACGTTGTCGACATCGTCGAGCAGGCAGGCGAGTCGCTTGATGCCATCGTGCTCCCGAAGGTGACGAGTCCGCTGGATGTGGGCTGGCTGGACGTGCTGCTCAGCCAGATCGAGCAGGCGACAGGACTGGCTCAGGGCCGGATCGCCATCGAAGCGCAAATCGAGGACGCGGCGGGCCTGGCTGCTGCGGACGAGATAGCGGCGGCTTCGCCACGGCTTGAGGCACTGGTGTTCGGCCCGGCCGACTTCATGGCCAGCCTGGGCATGCGCTCCCTGACCGTCGGCGCGCAGCCACCGGGTTATGCCGGCGGCGACGCGTTTCATTACGCGCACCTGCGCATGCTGGTGGCCGCCCGAGCGCACGGGCTGCAGGCGATCGACGGGCCGTTCGCGGCGATCAGGGACGCCGAGGGGCTGGCCGCCAGCGCGGCAAGTGCCGCGGCGATCGGCTTCGATGGCAAGTGGGTGCTGCATCCCGGTCAGGTCGACGTGGTGAATGCCGAGTTCTCCCCGTCCCAGGCCGATTACGACCGGGCTGAGTTGCTGATCGAGGCGTACGACTACTACACCACAGTGCAGCGGCGGGGAGCCGGGATGCTCGACGGCGAAATGATCGACGAGGCGTCCCGAAAGCTCGCCCTGGTCGTCGCGGCCCGTGGCCGGGCGGCCGGATTGGACCGGACAAGCCAGTTCGAACCGCCGCAGTAGCCCCGAGCTGACAAGCTTGATCGCGGCAAACCGGTAGGAGGCGAGCTGATGCTGGATTCGAACCGGTGGGTCGTGGCCGGCCTCGATGCCGGCGGGACGACGATCAACGCAACCGTTCTTGACTCGGCTGGCCGGTTTCTCGTCTCGGAAATGGTCGAGTCGCCAAGCTGCGTCCGCGACGGGCCGGATGCGACTATCGAGGCGCTGGCCGCGTCGCTGGCCGACGTGCTGCGGCGAACAGGCGCCACCCGCGATGCAGTTCGTGCTGTCGGACTGGACACGCCAGGGCCAGCGACGGCAGACGGCGTGATCTGCTCGGCGGGCGCGACCAACTTCGCCACGCCGCAGTGGCGCGGCTTCGACGTCCGGCGCGCGCTTGAGTGCCGCCTCGGGGTCCCGGTCGTGTTCAACAACGACGCGAACGCGGCCGCGTTGTACGCCCACCACGAGCATTTCGGGGCTGAGCTGGCTGATCAGCGCTCGTCGGTATCGGTGATCGTGGGGACCGGCCTCGGCGGCGGAGTGGTCGAGCAGGGCCAGGTCATCCGCGGCGCCGCCGGGATGGCGGGCGAACTCGGGCACATCTGGCTGCCGATGGACGGACTGCTGGCACCGGGCCAGCCCACGCCTATGTGCAACTGCGGGCGACCGGGCGATGCCGAGAGCGTCGCGTCGCTGACCGCGATCGAGAAGAACCTGCTGCCCTTCTGGCTGACCCAGTTTCCTGGTCACGAACTGGCCGCCGAACCGGCGAACGTTGCGGCTAAGCGGGTCCGCGGGTACGGGGAGCGGGGCGATCCGCTCGCGCTGAAGATCTTCGAACAACAGGCGATGGCAATCGGCAGGCTGCTCACGATCTCGGCGAACTTCACCGACCCGCACGTGTACCTGCTCGGCGGCGGCGTGGTGGAAGCCTCCCCGCAGTTCCGCGACTGGTTCCTGGCCCAGGTGCGCGCGCACACAGTGCTGCGCGAAGAGCAAGTGCGGGCGGCGGCGATCGCGCTGGTCCCCGACCTCGACATGGCCGGGGCCCGAGGCTCCGCGATCGCCGCCCGGGCGGCGGCGATGTCGGCGATCGGTGTCGGATGAGCCGGCCGCAGTCGGCCGCGAAGCGGTAGCAGGGCGCGTGGCTGCTGTCAGGTCCAGGATCGCAATGCAGCCAGCAGCCCGGCCGTGAGTTCGCCGCGTGCTTGCATCTCGCCGGCCTCGGCGTCGCTCACCCAGCGCACGGCGGCGGCATCGTCGCCGGCCCTGATCGGCCCGGCGCCCGGCGCGGGCGCCGCCAGGTAGTCCCTGACCTCGATGACGACCCCGTCGACGCCGGGCAATTCCGCGGTGCCCAGTAGCGGGCCGCACGTCACGGCTAGCCCGGTTTCCTCCATGACTTCCCTGACGACCGCCTGTTCGGCACTCTCCCCCGGCTCGATCCGGCCGCCCGGAATCGACCACAGCCCCATGCCCGGCTCGTGACCCCGCAAGATCAGCAGCAGTCGCCCGGCGCCGTCCCTGATCACGGCTCCCACGCACGGCAGCCGGACGGGCGAGCTGCGTTCGGGCGAAGGAGTACCAGGCTCGGGCACTGGTCCATTATGTCCTGGCAGCGCAGATCACCGCGCGGCCGGCATTTGACGCAGTGGATCTGGGGGATAACCCTGTGTGAGATGAGACCCGTACTCACCTGCCCGCGCTGCGATCACACAGTGCGGGAACCTACCGTTTGGTCCAGCGCGTACCACTGTGACCAGCATGGCGAGGTCTACCCGCTGCGATCGGCGCTCAGCCCGTCGCCGGAGGGCCTGGAGGGTGTGCTGCGCGATGCGCAGGTGCCGGTCTGGCTGCCGTGGCCGCTGCCGCTCGGCTGGCTGGTCACCGGGTTCGCGATCGCCGGCGACGAGCGCACCGGGACGCGGGGCTGCTCGGTGGCGCTCTCCGGCCCGAACCCGGTCGGCGGCCCCGCGGAGATGCTGCTGATCTCCGAGGAGCCCGGCGTGGGTCTCGGCGCCAGATTTGCTGGCCTGGGGGGCCGGGATCCGGGTCTGCAGTTCACTACCGGCCCGGCTGCCGCGGTGGTGGAGTTCGCGAATCACGAGTTCCCGCTGTGGAACGTGGAGACCCCGGACAGAGCCGCGTTCGCCGGTGAGGTCAGCGGAACCTGGCTTTGGGTGGTGCTGTGGCCCCAGACCGCCGGCCTGCTGATGCTCGAGCCGATGAAGCTCCGCGATCTGCGAGACCCCGGCCAGGAACTGGACCTTCCGTTCGGCGCCCGCTCGCCGCTGCTTCCCGGCTAGTGTCGCCAGGGTGCGCGCCGACCTGCATACGCATAGCAGCGTCTCTGACGGCACGGAGCCGCCAGCGGTTGTCATCCGTCGCGGCGCCGAAGCCGCCCTGGATGTGGTAGCGCTCACTGATCATGACACTGTGGCAGGCCAGCGCGAGGCCGCCGACGCACTGCCGGCCGGGATGACGCTGCTGCCTGGCGCTGAGATCTCCTGCCGGCTGGAGGGCCACAGCGTTCACATGCTGGCCTACTTGTTCGACCCGGAGAACGACGAACTTGCCGGTGAGCTTGCGGAGATCCGGGAGAGCAGGCTGTACCGGGCCAGCGCGATGGTCGACAAGCTAGCCGCGCTTGGCGTGCCAGTGACGTGGGAGCAGGTGAGCGAGATTGCGGCCGGGGGTGTCGTGGGCAGGCCGCACATCGGCAGGGCGATGCTCGAGCTAGGCGTGGTGGCCAGCGTGAACGAGGCATTCACCGCGAACTGGATGGGGCCGGGCGGTCCTGCCTACGTAGCCCGGTACGCGCTGGACCCGGTGAAGGCGATCCGGCTGGTTCGCGCGGCCGGCGGGGTCACGGTGCTGGCTCACCCGCGCGGTGCGGGGCGTGGCTGGCAGTTCCCAGCTCAGGTGATCGCGGATCTGGCTGCCGCCGGCCTGACCGGCATCGAGATCAACCACCCTCAGCACGACGAGCAGGAACGCCGGTTGCTGGCCGAGCTCGCGCACTCGCTCGGCCTCGCGCCCTCGGGCGGCAGTGACGACCACGGCGCGCTGACTGGCTTCCGGATCGGGACTGAGATCGCGCCGGAAGGCGGATACGAGGCGCTGGTCAGCCAGGCAACCGGCGCCAGGCCGGTAACCGGGACCTGAGGCAGCTTGCTGACGGCTCGGGCTATCGTTGCGCAGTGTCAGAGGGAGGCACGGTATCGATGAGCAGTCAGCACGCTCGCATCGACGTGGTACAGGGCACGGCTAACACATGGCTCGTGGGGAACGACGAAGAGGTCATCGTGATCGATCCGGGCGACGACGCGGGCGTCGTGCTCGCTGCGGTCGGTGACCGGGAAATCCTGGCCGTCATCTGCACCCATGGCCATGCCGGGCATGCGGCTGCCGCGCTCGAGGTCGCCGAGCATGACGAGGCTCCGGTCGCGCTGCATCCGGCTGACCGTCAGGCGTGGCGCGAGCTGCACGACGAGGATCCCGACATCCGGATGGAGGATGGCGGCAGGTTCGACGTCGCGGGCATCACCCTGGAGGTGCTGCACGCCCCGGGTCACAGCCGCGGATCGGTTCTGCTGTATTGCGAGGAGCTCAAGGCGGTATTCACCGGGGACGTGGTGGGCGAGAACGGCCCGGTGCCGACCCGAGGCGGGTTTCCTAACTGGGGCCGTCAGCTCGATGCGATTGGCGCTCAGGTGCTCACGCTGCCACCGCAGACCCGGCTGCTACCCGGCCACGGCGGCGAACTGACCGTCGCGGAGGCGGAGAAGCGATTCGACTCCTGGGTCGCGGCCGGCCAGGACCAGACTGTCAGTGCCGTCCAGGACGATGCCGAGTAGCCGCTGGGACCGGCACGGAAGGGCAGATGGAACAGCTCGGATTCGAGGGCATGCCGCGAAGGCTCTATCCCTGCACGCCTACCAGGCTCAGCACGTGGCTGGACTGCCCGCGCCGGTACCGGATGAGCTACCTGGACCGCCCGCCGCCGTCCAAGGGGCCGCCGTGGGCGCACAACAGCCTGGGCGCGAGCGTGCACAATGCCCTGGCTGGATGGTGGCGGCTCCCGCAGCGGGAGCGGACCGTCACGTCGGCCGGGGACTTGCTGGATCGCGGCTGGCTGTCCGACGGCTTCGCCGGCGCCGCCCAGTCGGCCGCGCACCGGCGGCGGTGGCGGCAGCTTGTCGAGGCCTACGTCGCAGGCCTGGACCCTGCAGCCGAGCCGGCTGGCATCGAGCGGACCGTGGCCACGCGGTCTGACCTGATCACGGTGTCCGGCCGGATCGACCGGCTGGATGACCGGCGGGAGCCCGGCCGGCCGGCCGGGCCCGGCGACCTGGTCGTCGTCGACTACAAGACCGGCCGCCACCGTCTGAGCGTTGACGACACCCGCACCTCGCTGGCGCTCGCTCTGTACGCCCTGGCCGCAAGCCGAGTGCTGCGGCGCCCGTGCACCAGAGTCGAGCTGCATCATCTGCCGACAGCCAGCGTGCTTGCCTGGGAGCACACGCCGCAGTCACTGGCCCGGCAGCTCCGCCGGGCGGAAGAGATCGCCGGGGAGTGCGCGGCCGCCGACGAGCAGTACAAGGCCGCCAGCGGTGCAGCGGCCGGCGAGGCATTCGCGCCGCGCCCTGGCCCCGGCTGCGGCTGGTGCGACTTCCGCGCGCATTGCCCGGAGGGCGCCGCCGCCGCCCCACCTCGCCGGCCATGGGACGGCTTGAGCCTGGACGCCAGCGACGAGCAGGCAGGCGACGGCTATCGGCGGCCAGCGCCGGTACTGACCGAGTAAACGGTACTGACCGAGTAAATCAGGATGGGCTAGCAGCCGTCCCGGCGGCCGGCCGGCGGTGGCTGCGGCCGCAGGCGTGCACGGTGGGCTGCCGGCGCTCGGCTGCGTTCCAGAACTCAGTCAGCGAACTGGCCGTTGTCACCGGCGCCTCGATCGCGGGCGAATGCGCAGCACCAGGGATGCAGGTGCGCTCCGCGCCGAGCTGACGGGCCATCAGATCCTGAACGTCCGGCGGCCAGGCGTCGTCGTTTTCGCCGTACACCACCATCGCGGGCAGCCCGCGGCTGACCAGATCGGCTAGCTGACTGGTCCGGTCCGGGCAGCTGAGCAAGTACCTGGCGAGGACGATGAGGCTGACCGGGCAGGTCCGCAGTGCGCGTTCGCGCAGGAAGGCGATGACGTGCTCGTCGGCACCGTCTGCCCTGGCCTGTGGTTCATGCTGGTAGTGCCAGGCGAATCGGACCATCGCCTGCAGGTGCTCGAGGTCATCGGGCACCATCCCGGCTGCCGGATCGAGGACGGTAAGCACCTGGCGCAGACTCTCAGCGCGCTGGCCGCCGATCGCGCCCGGCCCGGAGCCGAGCAGGGTGAGCGACAGCAACCCGGCCGGGCGCTGCAGCGCGGCGTCACGCGCGATCAGGCCGCCCATGGAATGGCCCACCAGGTGCACTCCGGCTTCGCGTGGTATCGCATCGGCGAGAGCCAGCACATCCGCCACCATCGCGTCGGCGGCATAACCGGCACGGCAAGCCGCGTGCGGGCTCTGGTACTGCCCGCGCAGGTCGACGGCCACGACCGTGCGCCCGGCGGCGGCGAGCGGCTCGAGGATCGGCAGGAAGTCTTCCTTGCTGCCGGTGTAGCCGTGGATCAGCAGCGCCGGCCGACGGTGCGGGACGCCCCTCGCTGGCTGTGCCTCCAGGATCGCGAACCTGCCGCGAGCGGTCGTCAGAATTCCTGACCGCACGCCTTCGGGCAACTGCAGGGACCTGATGGTGCTCACGGGGTGGCAGCCTACCGATAAGTGGCTGAAATATAACAGCCCAATAACGCAGGGTTCACCGAAAAAGACTACCTTCCGGTCGGCCCGAAACGGCCTCCCAGCAGGTCAGCGGACGTCTGAGCGGCATTAAGCGGGATGGCGGGCGGCCACCCCGACTCGTCCGGCAACGGCAGCCAGGGCAGCCGGCGCAGCCAGGGCAGCCTTCAGTCGGCTGGCCCGACGGCAGCCTGATCCGCAGACGCCTGTCCCGGCCGGCTGCGAGACGAGCGCCGCCGCCGTGGCTGGCCGTCGGCTTGGCGGTCGGGGACGGTCGGCGCGCTGGCTGGCGTGGTAACGGCGCGATCCTTCTCGCGTGCTGAAGGACGGGCGCCTGCGCCGTCGAAGCGGGTGCTCTCGGCGCCGGTGCGAGAACGTGCGGCGTTACCCTGGCGGGAGCCGCTCCCGGCCGGGCTGCGGTCTGGTGTCTCAGCGGGCCGCCCGCCACGGGTCCGGCGCCGCTTGCGCTGAGCGCGCTGGCCTGGCTCACCGGTGCCACCGCGCCGGTCGGGCCCGGCTGAGCCGCCCGTGCGCCGGCCGCGGTCGGCGGTGGCACCGCGGGATCGGGTCTTGCCGGTCTCGCCAATGTCCTCAAGCGACTCGGCCTCGAGGCCGAGCCTGGCCCGCTGCCCCTTCGGCAGCATGCCGGTCGTACTCGCGGGGATTCGCAGCGCGGCGTACAGGTGCTCAGAGGTCGAGTACGTCTCGAGCGGCTCGGCGAGTTCCAGCCGGAGCGCGTCGTTGATCGCCTTCCAGCGGTGCATATCGTTCCAGTCCACGAACGTCACGGCCACTCCGTCGCGCCCGGCTCGTCCGGTCCTGCCGATCCGGTGCAGGTAGGCCTTCTCGTCCTCGGGACATTCGTAGTTGACCACATGCGTGACGTCGTCGACATCCAGGCCGCGCGCGGCGACTTCGGTAGCGACCAGCACGTCGACCTTGCCGGACCGGAAGGCCCGCAGTGCTCGCTCCCGCTGGCTCTGGCCCAGGTCGCCGTGGATCGCGGCGGCTGCGAAGCCCTTAGCCGTCAGCGCGGCGGCGACTTGGTCGGCAGATCGCTTGGTACGACTGAACACGATGGTCAGGCCGCGTCCCTCGGCTTGCAGGACCCGGGCCAGTACCTCGACCTTGTCCAGTTGATGCGCGCGGAATACGTGCTGCTCAGTACTCGGCACATGGGCCGGCTCGTCGTGCTGCTCAGCCCTGATGTGCGTGGGGCGGTTCAGGTGCCGCCGGGCAAGCGTCACGATCTCGCCGGGCATCGTGGCGGAGAACAGCATGGTCTGCCGGTTCGGCGGAGTGAGCTGGAGGATGCGCTCGACATCGGGCAGGAAGCCGAGATCCAGCATCTTGTCGGCTTCGTCGAGTACCAGCTGGCGAACCCTGTCCAGCTTCAAGTGGCCCTGCCGGGCCAGGTCGAGCAGCCGACCCGGGGTGCCGACGACGACGTCAACGCTGGCCAGCGCGTCGATCTGAGGTTCATATGCGCGGCCGCCGTACAGTGTCACGACGCTTGCGCCGATCTGAGCTCCGGCGACCCGCAGGTCCTCCGCAACCTGAATGGCCAGCTCTCGCGTCGGGAGGACGATAAGGGCGCGCGGGGCGGCTGCCTCCCGGTCGGCCCCGCTGAGCCGCTCCAGGATGGGAATGCCGAACGCGAAGGTCTTGCCGGTCCCGGTGCGTGCCTGACCGATGACATCATGACCGTCGAGCGCGATCGGCAAGGTGAGCGCCTGGATGGGGAACGCGGCGGTAATTCCCTCGGCTTCCAGCGCGGCGCAGATAGGCTCGGCAATGCCGAAATCGCGGAACGTCTTCGTGCCGACAGCCAGATCGGCATCGACGTGCTCGGTGCCGGGGCTGTCGTCCATGCTCGCTGCGAAAGTGCTCAGGGCTAACGCCTCCAGTAACGGCCCTCGGTGGTGGGCCTGACGACCATGCGCAGGCGGGCCGCTGCGCGCTCACCGGACGGGAGCAGCGCCGCACCGGCCATCGGCCGGTGTCCAGCGGTTATTACGCCTGACAGGGTGTACAACGCGGTCCGGGGAACCCGCATTCCTGCTGCGAAACTACCTACAGCTTAGCAAGACTAAGCTCCTGCACTTGTGCGACGCTCGGTGGGCCGCCGGACTGACTCTTGCTAACGCGGATTTCCACGCAGCAGGTTCGGCGCAAGGTTCAGGCGTACTCGTAGCGGATGGTCCGGCCGCCTAGCCAGGGGATGCGGGTGTCTTGGGGGAGGCTGGCCTTGCGCAGGACGGGTGAGAAGGCGCGTCGTT
>DAHVAR010000114.1 GCA_027314515.1 Actinomycetota bacterium | reverse complement strand
CATGTGATGAGGCGGTCCAGGAAGTCAGCTCGAGGCTGTCCGGCAAGTTCGCCTTCGGTGAAGCGTACATGGGCTCCGAGAGTCTCCGGCACCACCTGCCACTCATCGATCAGGAGCGGGAAGGGTCCGCCGTTAATCGCGTGCGGGACTACATCACCAGAGCTCTGCGAGGGACCTTCCCGGAGGCCGCAATCGCCAAGTCAGGCGATTTCAGGCGCCGCTGGCTGGCCAGTTACATCGACCAGCTAGTGTCGCGCGACGCCTCCCTGGTCGGATCCGTGCGTGATCCCATGCGGCTTCGCCGCTACTTGCAGGCACTCGCGGCTTGCACTGCAAAGACCACGTCAGCGAAGCGACTCGCCGGCTCAGCCGGCAACCGAAACGGCACCTCGTAGATCCGGCATTCGCTGGTCCGTTGCTCGGTATAGATCTGCGGGCGGTGATGCGAGACGCCGACTTGCTCGGAGCGCTCGTCGAGAGCTTCGCCGTCGCGCAACTGCGATCACAGTGCGCCTTGCTCGACGATCCACCCAGACTCTTCCATCTCCGGGATGCGAACGGCAGGCGCGAAGTCGACGTGATCATCGAGTTCAGTGACGGCCGAGCGGCTGGCATTGAAGTGAAAGCCAGCGCCGCCCCTGGCCCTGATGATGCTCGCCACCTGCGGTGGCTGAGGGACTCGATCGGTGACAGGTTCCTGGCGGGAGCGGTGCTGCACACAGGTCCGCGGCCGTTCCGCCTAGACGACAGCATCCTTGCGCTGCCGCTGTACTCGCTCTGGAGCTAGCGCCTGTGCGGCCTTCAGCCCTCAGAAGTTGGGGCGGCCGGACCACTGGCTGCCTCGCCGCCGAGCACCTGGGCGAGCAGGCTCCTGACTTCGTCGGCGAGCTGGCCGGCAGACGGCATGCCGGGAACCTGGACACCGAGCTGCGGGTCCTCGCCGGCCGCGATGCCATTCCACCGCTGGGCGACGAGATCGACCCATTCTTGCCCGGTGAACACCCAGAACTTGCCATCCGCAACAGCGTCCGCCACGAACGCGGCGACCTCCGAAGGCTGTATTGCTTCCGCGATCGCCTTCCGGACATGGGTCACTGCCACTTCGGCGCCGAGCGCCTGCGGCGGCTGCTCCCCCAGGTCCGCTGGCCAGTTCCGGCCCGCATCCATGATGTTCGTGTTCACCCAGCCGGGGCACAGCACGCTGACGCCGATAGGCAGGCCAGCCAGTTTCATGCTGCGGTAAAGGCTTTCAGAAATGGCGACAACGGCGTGCTTGGACGCGTCATAGGAAGGAGAGAACCCGGGATACAGCCCGGCGATGCTGGCCGTGTTCACGAAATGTCCTTCGCCTTGGGCAAGCATAAACGGCAGAAAGGTTCGTATTCCGTGGATAACGCCCCACATATTGACGCCGAGCACCCACTTCCAGGCGGAGATCGGGCCCAGCCAGGCATCGGAGCTGCTCTCCACCCCAGCGTTGTTGCAGACCAGGTGCACCGCACCGAAACGCTCGTTAGCAGCGGCCGCCAGGGCCTGCACAGCGGCTTCGTCGCTCACGTCGGTGCGCACCGCAAGCGTCCGCACGCCGAGGGCCGCGATCTTCTGCTCGGCGGCGGCCAGGGCTTCCTGCTCGATATCGGCCAGGACCACATTCAGCCCGGCGCGGGCGAAGCGCTCGGCCAGCGCAAAGCCAATGCCGCTGGCGGCTCCGGTAACGACGGCAGTCTTACCCGAGGTCAGTTCCAAGGCCTTATCCCTCCGTCGAGGCGTGCCTTCACGCTATATCGGCGAGCGGCTGGCAGGCAGCCATCGATTGGCGTGAACCGGTGACGGCCGCCCGCCGCCGTCACCGCGCAGCCCCGCCGGCACGCGCGGCTGCAGGCGTACTTGCCCTGGCGCTCCTCGGGGGCCTGGCCGCCTGCGCGCCATCCGCTACTGCCGGGTTGACGCGCGCCCACTCGTCCGCTACCCCGTCCGGCAAGGCGTCATCGGCGACCGCCGCGAGCGCGGCAGACAATGCGTTCCACCTGGGCCCGGCGAAGGGCCCGGGCTACCTCGCGCCCGGCTCAAACCCGAGCGCACTGCCGGGTGACGTCCTGATCGCGGACGAGAACAACCACAGGCTGCTGCTCGTCGATCCCTACGGCCGGATCCGCTGGCAATTCCCCAGTCCGGGCACCGCCCGCCAGGCCAGAGCATTCGGGTCGCCAGACGACTCGTTCATCTCGTCGAATGGCACGACCATCGTCGCGACCGAGGAGATGGATGACGCTGTCGCCCTGGTCAACATTGCCCAGCACCGGGTCACTCAGCGCTACGGAAAGCTATACGTGCCCGGCTCGGTCAGGGGCTATTTCGACCATCCGGACGATGCGATGCTGCTGCCGGGAGGGGACCTGCTGCTGGCCGACATCATCAACTGCCGGATCCTTATCCTCGCGCCTGGCCGCTGGCACGTCGTGCGGCAGCTCGGCACGACGGATGTCTGCGGCCACAACCCGCCGACCACATTCGGCAGCCCGAACGGAGTGTTCCCGCTGACGGACGGCCATTTCCTGGTCACTGAGATCAACGGCGACTGGGTCGACAGCATCAACTTGCATGGCCACGTCTACTGGTCGACGCACCCACCGGGTGTCGCCTACCCTTCGGACGCGAACGAGGTCAGCCCGGGCCGCTACATCGTCGCCGACTACTCATCACCAGGTCAGATCGTGATGTTCAACCGAGCTGGACAGGTGCTGTGGCGCTACCGGCCCACCGGCGCGAACGCGCTGAATCACCCGTCGCTCGCCCTGCCGCTCCCGAACGGCGATGTGCTCGCCAACGACGACTACAACGACCGGGTCATCGTCATCGACCCGAAGACGGACAAGATCGTCTGGCAGTACGGCCATCGCGGTATCGCCGGCAGCGCACCTGGCTATCTCAACAACCCGGACGGGGTCGACATGGCACCGCCCTACTCGCTGCTGATGATGCACGCTACAACGATCGGCCTGCCCTGATGCGCTGCTAGCCAACCGGCCTCCGCCGCGAACCCGCGCGAACGCCCTGCTGACACGGCACAATGCATCAACAGGGCCAGACGCCGAGGACGCTAGGTGGAGCTCGTGAACGTCGACGAACCTGTCGGGCTGGTAGTCGGGACCGTGGCGGCGACGCCGTTGCAGTTCTCGGTCGCCGTGCGGGCCGACCAGTACCTGCAACTGGACGACGTGGTCACGACCAGCCGCCAGCTGCCGGGCCACGACCCGATCCGGGTGTCCGGCGTGGTCACCAACGTCGAGGCCGTGCACGAGGGCGCCCGGTTCGCCTCGGACGTGTTCCTGATCCAGCAGGGCGCGCTGCCGGCCGAGGTCGCCGAGATCGCCCAGGTCTCGGTCACCCGCGTCGAACCCGAGGTGTACGTCCCGCCTGTCCCCGGCGCCCCGGTGATGCGCGCGAAGGGCAAGGACCGCGACCAGGCGCTGTACTTCGACGAGATGGGCGAGGCGAAGGTCCCGGTTGGCTTCGGCCGCGACGGCAACCCGGTCTTCATTAACTTCGAGTTCGTCGACGGAACGCGCGGTGGCCACGTCTCGATTTCCGGCGTATCCGGTATCGCGACCAAAACCAGCTTCGCCCTCTTCCTGTTGCACTCGATCATCCACTGCGGGGTACTGGCCGCCGAGGCGCACAACACCAAGATGCTCGTCTTCTCCGTCAAAGGCGAGGACCTGCTGTTCCTGGACTATGCCAACCGGCTCCTGAGTCCCGGGCAGCGCAAGCGGTACGACGAACTCGGGCTGCCGGCTAGCCCGTTCCAGAACGTAAGAGTTTTCGCGCCGCCGCGGCGCGGCGACCAGTCCGGAACGCCCGACGTCGCCGCCCGGGACAAGGCGGTCAGCCCGTTCTACTGGACGCTGGCCGAGTTCTGCCAAGACGAACTGCTGCCGTTCGCGTTCGCCGACGCCGAAGACGAGCGCGCCCAGTACACCATGCTGATCAGCCAGGTCGCCGCCCGGCTCAAACGCGACGCCACGGCAACGGGCAGCGACGGCGCGGTCCGCATCGCCAATGTCGACCCCGCCAACGACACGATCATCCGGACCTTCGGCGACCTGGTCGAGCTACTGGAGGCCGAACTCGGCGACGACCAGCTCAGAACCAGCTGGGTCGCCGGCAGCGCCGTCACCGGCAGCATCAACGCCCTGCTGCGCCGCCTCCGCTCGGCGGTCAAGCCGCTGAACGCCATCATCCGCGGCGACCTCGCCCACCGCGGCGAGCGGTCGATCTCCACCTCCCGCGCCCAGGTCACCGTCGTCGACCTGCACAACCTGCCCGACCGGGCCCAGCGGTTCGTCGTCGGCGTCACCCTGCGCGGCGAGTTCGCCCGCAAGGAACGCCAGGGCACCGCCCGGCCACTGATGTTCGTCGTCCTCGACGAGCTCAACAAGTACGCCCCCCGTGAAGGCGACAGCCCGATCAAGCAGATCCTCCTCGACGTCGCCGAACGAGGACGATCACTCGGCGTCATCCTCATCGGCGCCCAGCAGACCGCTTCGGAAGTCGAGCGCCGGATCCTGGCCAACTGCGCCATCAAGATCGCCGGACGCCTGGACGCCGCCGAAGCCGAACGCCCCGAGTACGGCTTCCTGCCCCCGCAACAGCGCATCCGCGCCATGCTCGCCAAGCCCGGCACCATGTTCATCTCCCAGCCCGACATCCCGGTACCGCTTGCCGTGGACTTCCCGTTCCCGGCCTGGGCGACCAGACCCAGCGAGAAAGGCATGTGGGCAGGCGTCGACGACGGCCCGGCCGCGCCGTCGGACCCGTTCGCCACCATCCCCGGCGCCCACAACGACCCGCCGCCATTCTGAGGCGCGGAGTACTACTGGTAACGCTACGTGTCCCAGCTCGCCCGCCTGCCACCCGCCGCTTGCCTCGCAGCGACCGTAAGCGCCTAGAGTCAGCGCCACTTGCCGGGGCGCTTGTAAACACGCCCAGCGGCATGGTCTACGACAACCTCGGGCAGAAGCGAGTACCGAACAGCCAGGATCTGGTCACGAGGGCGCACACGCTGGACTAAGTGCTCAAGGTCGAGCCAGAGGTACCGGCGCCTGTACGCTTGGTGGAGCCCGTGGTACAGATTGAAACCGTCTTGGAACTTGCCTCGGGGCCTGGGATCTTCTCGTGCCTCATCGCCTGCAGGCGTTTGCCGCTGCTCGAATCGACCCAGAACGACCAGCCGTTCCGATTGGGATGTACGCCGGTGGCCGCAACGAGAGCTACCGCAGCTCCACTCGGCTTGCTGGACGTTTTGCCCGCAATGGGCCCGCGACAAAGGCACCTGGGCCGACATCGACGACGGCCCCGCCACCCCCCGCGCCCGTTCCGCCTAGACCACTGCATCCTTGTGGTGCCAGCGCACTCGCTCTGGAGCTAGCTGGCAGGCGGAAGCCCCGCCGCGGCAGTCGGCGACCTTTGCAGTGTGGCCAGCTTGCGCACGTCAGACCAGGTCGTCGAACTCGCCGGCTTTAGCGCCGTCAAGGAAGGCTCGGAACTCCTCCCTCGTGTAGCGGAACGCTGGCGTCTCCGGCGACTTGGAATCGCGCAGCAAGATCATGTCCTGCTCGCGAGCGATCTCGACACACTCAGTGTTGGCGCACTTGCTGGACTTACGCCAAACAGATGACACCCCGGCAGAAGGTGACATAACCGAATATCCGTCTCTCATCCGAAGCACAGCTGGCAACTTGCCGATCTGAGATAAGTACCAGCATCAGGGCACCCGCAAGTTGATTGCTGTCACTGCCGGTACTCGTGCTGGAAAGCAAGAAGTCTCTCATAGCTGTCGTCGGCAGGCAGCGCCAACCCGTCAAGAGTCGCGTACGCGTCGTGGAAGGCCGCCAGGTCGCTCTCACGTTCCAAGACGAGCTGCCCGGTCAGGCTTTCGAGAAATACGACGTCGGGCGTTCCGTCGAAGCTCAGAATGATGAACTTACTCGTCGGCGTCGGGAGCGGGCCTGATGCAAACGGAACGACCCGGATGCTGACGTTCGGCAACTCACATGCTGTCAACAGATACGTCAGCTGTCTCTGCATGACCGCTGACCCGCCCACAACTCTACGGAGCGCGCTCTCGTCAATCATCGCGGCGAATTTCGTGGCCTTCTCCTGCAGCACGTGACGCTGCCGTTCGAGTCGGGCTTGCACGCGCTGCTGGATGCTCTCATCAGACACATCCACGGCCGAGGCCCGGACGACTACCTGGGCGTACTCTCCTGTCTGCAGCAGTCCCGGCACCACACTCATCGCGAAGTCCCGGATGGACGTAGCGTCGGCTTCCAGCCCGACGTAGGTCGCGTAGGAATACGGCAGGTTGAACGGCTGCCACCAGGCACGAACCTTTCCGCCGGCCGCAAGTTCGGCGAGTAGTTGCCGCTCGTCGTCGGTGAGTTGGTACAAGGCTGCCAGGTCACGGATGTCGCGCGCGGTTATGTTGCGCTGGCCGGTCTCGACGCGGGAGATCTTGCTTGGCGAGACAAGCAAGTGCTTCGCGGCGTCCTCCACGGTCATGCCGAGTTCGGTCCGCCGGGCACGCAACATCGTGCCGAGTTCCCGGCGGCGCGCGGTCGGGCTACTCGTGCCTGGCACTCAAGTCGCCCCTCTCTTCGGATTCGTCGTCAGGCTCGCATCGGCGCCATGGCCTCATGCGATGCCACGCCGACAAAAATAGCTCTTGTCATTGTCAATTGACAGAGTCAACATGGGACTAGAACGAGAGAGTGTCTTCACCAGACCCGCCGGGGGAGGCGGTCACAGGCGGCGCGGGGCCGCCTGCATCGATCGCCGCGGGCCGCCAGGCCTATGCGGCTGGGAGGAGGCGCCTTATCGAAGCGACCAGCCGGTAGCCGCACACGGCACGAGCCAATCCTGGCCACGTTGCATCGCCCAACACAAAGCACGGCCGATGTTTGCCCATCGACCGTGCTGCAGCAAAACCCACGGACGTCAACTCCGGGCTAGTGCCGATCTCTCGATCTTAGCTACCTGGTCACAGAATGCAACGGCAAGTGAGCAGGTCAGCAGCAGAGTTCCGCACTGGCCGATCCGAACGTCACGATCGAGACGGGAACGCGGACATGCTACTTGCGCAGGGAACACCTCCAGACATTGGGAACGCCGCGGCAGGATTAGTCCTAACCGTGATCATCATCGCTGTCTTCTGGCGCCCGATACTCCGCCTGGTGCTAGCCGCTTTCGCAGCGGTGATCATTTTGACACTGGGCTTCGGAGTAATGGCGTTCATGCACGTCATCCACGCCTGACACGCATATGGCCGGCCGGCCGCAGTCGCGATGCTGTGAGAAGTACAGTTTTCATAACTGTACTTCTCACAGCTGAGGACTCGCGCGATGCTCAAGCCAGCCGACATGTTCGACCGGGACGCAGAGTGGTCCCAGGTAGCGAGCTTCATCGAGGATGACCGGCCCGGCGCGACTCTGGGAGTAGTCTCCGGGCGGCGCAGGCAGGGGAAGAGCTTCCTGCTCGAGGCAGCATGCCAGCAGGCAGGGGGCTTTTACTTTTCGGCGCAAGAAGCGACTGAAGCAGAGTCGCTGTCGTTGATCGGCGCTGCGCTGACGAGCTATCTCAGCCCGGTCGCCCCGGTATCGCCAGCTGACTGGCAGACCGTGATCGACATCCTGCTGCGGCTGGGTCGCGAGCGCGCCGTTCCCGTGGTGATCGATGAGTTTCCCTACCTCGCGCGGGTGAGCCCTGCGCTCCCGTCGATCATCCAGGCTAGCTACGCGCCGCGCCGAGCCGAGCGGTCACAGTCCCGTACCCGGCTGCTGCTGTGCGGGTCGGCGCTGTCATTCATGGGCAAGCTGCTGTCCGGCAACGCTCCGCTGCGCGGACGCGCCTCACTGGACCTGACCGTCCAGACCCTCGACTACAGGTTGGCGGCCCAGTTCTGGGGGCTGCACGATCCACGGCTTGCCTTCCTCGTGCACGCGGTGGTCGGCGGGACACCCGCCTACCGCACGGAGATGATCAGGTTCGACGCGCCAAGCGGCCCGGCCGACTTCGACGCCTGGGTAGCCAGGACGATCCTTTCGCCCGGTTGCCCGATGTTCCTCGAGGCCCGTTATCTGCTAGCAGAGGAGCCCGAGCTGCGGGACACCGCGTTGTATCACTCGGTACTCGCGGCGATCGCGGCGGGCAACACCGGCCGCGGCGGCATCGCCGGTCACGTGGGCAGGAAGAGCAATGAACTCGCGCATCCGCTGACCGTGCTCGAAGACGCCGGCCTGATCGTGCGCGACAGCGACGCGTTCCGCGCCAACCGTACAGACTTCCGCATCAACGAGCCGCTGCTCGCGTTCTATCACGCGATCATGCGGCCGTTCTGGCCACAGCTCATCCGCGGCACAAGCGCCGGGCAGATTTGGGAGCGCAGTCAGCGCAGGTTCGCGAGCAGCATCCTCGGCCCGCACTTCGAACGCCTCTGCCGGGAGTGGACGCTGTACTTCGCGGGCGACAGGTTCGGAGACTTGCCCGCCCAGGTTGCCGCCGGAACGGTCAACGATCCGCAGAACAAGACACTGCATCAGGTCGACGTCGCCGTCATCGGCCATGCCGATGACACGCGGCCCCCGCTCCTTGCCATCGGCGAAGCGAAGTGGAACGAGCAGATGGGGCTTGGGCACTTGAACCGGCTGAGCCGCATCCGCGACCTGCTGGCCGGCAGCGAGAAGTTCGACATGTCCAGAACCCGTCTCGTGTGCTTCTCGGGAGCCGGCTTCAGCGACGACCTGAGGCGGCGGCGCCAGCGGGGCGACGTAGATCTCGTCGGGCTTGCGGATCTCTACGGGCACCTGGCCTGACGAATCATTCACGCTGGCGCGATGGTGCGTCACCTGGCCAGGGCCCTGCCTCCGCCGTCAGGCGTAGATGGCGGCCAGATCGGCCAGCAGGACTTCCGGTCCGGCGGCAGCGCGCAACTCGGCATCGAAGCCGGCTCCCGCATAGCAGGCCAGCACGGTTTCGCTCGTGTCGAGGCCGCCTGCCGCAAGCAGGTCGCGCGCCCGCCGAAGCCGCCCGAGGTGGCGCGGGCCCATGGTGTCGCCCCACTCGGCCTCGCCGAGCGAGATAACCGGCCGCGGCTCGCCCGGAACAGCCGGCCCGAGTACCGCGACGTCGATCTCGATCTGGCTGCGCCGGGCCGGATCGGGGACCGTACCCGCTGCGACGCCTCCGGCCGCCCGCCCGAATAGCTCCCGGCCGCGCGCCCTCGCAAAGTCCCGGCACACCGATTCGAAGTGCGGCCCGGCAACCGCCGACCTGAACCGCTGCCGGGAGTCAGCCCAGACCTGACCACCCAGACCTGACCACCCAGACCTGCCTCCAGGTCAGCCCACCTTGGCCGCATGACCGCCGCGTAGAAGGTAATAAGCGGTTCGGTGATCCGGTACCTGGCCCGGCCGGACCGGAACGCGTCCTCGTCCTTGATGATCAGCCCGCAGTCCTCGAGCACGTTGAGGGGATGCGCGATGTCCGATGACTTGCGTCCGATGTAGGCGGCGATAGCGCCCCATCGCGCGTTCCCGTTAGCCACCGCAGCCAGGACCGAGTGGTACAACGCCGGATCGCGGATATCGGGCTCTTCCGCGAGCAGGTACCTGGCTTCCCGCATCAATGGACGGTCCGCGTTCAGGACGGCCCGCGCCACCCAGTCATCGAAGTCATCCAGGCTCCCGGGTGCATCGTCGCGGACGAACTGCCGCCGGTAGGCGGGAGTCCCGCCGACGACAGCGTGCACCAGGACAGCGCGGCGCGGGTCCGTCCAAGAGCGCTGCCAGGGCCTCATCCCAGTCCCCGAATGCCAACGGCGCCGGGGCGCCCAGGTGCGCCGCGAGGTCGGCACCGAGCATCCGCAGCGACTCCGCCTCAGTCCCCTGGACCGCCTCGAAGAAGAAGCCGCCAGTCGCCTGGGCCAGCGCACGCAGCAGGTACGTCTTGCCCTGCCGCCGACGGCCACTGACGACACCCAGAGCTACTTCGGGCCGTTCATCGGCCACGAAGTCAGTCAGGCCTAGCTACCCGAGCCGGGGACCATTACCGCGGGCAGATCGCCAGGGCGCGGGGAGTCGGCCGGGCGGATCAGTCCCCAGACGCCAAGCTCGCTGGCGGTGCGGTGGTAAGCCGCACCGCCATACTCAACGGTGATGTCGGTGCCCGGCGCTACCCGGCCGAGAGCGCAGACGAAGTCGCCGGCGTCCCAGCTCCGCGCGGACGGCAGCGAATCCAGCGATCCGTGTCCGCCAGTTGAGCCGCCGAGCCAGCTGCCGTCGGCGTCACGGTGCCAGTATTCAAGCTCCAATTCGGCGCCATCGCCGTTGCCGTCGACCAGCACCAGGGCGTCAACGTCGTCGTGCTCGATCAGCAGGACGCGGGCGTAACGGGGATGCCAGCCGCCAGCGCTGATGATGGCCTCGCCGGTTAGCACGCGGATCGCCTCGTCCACTGACCGCCCTCCGTAGCTCGTTACCGGGCCCAGCGGCCAGGCTGACCGCCGCAGCACCTCTAGTTACCTATGCGAATGCCCATCCCGTCCAGGAACTCACAGTCACCACGATCACCGGGCCGTCCAGGATCTGACCGGCGTATTGCGGGTATTTGCTCCGCAACAGCGCCCAATGCCCGGCATGCTCCGGACCCGCCCGCTCGATCACGGCAGTGCCATCGGCACGGGCCCACCACAGCTGTGCCCAGTCGCCGGAATAGTGATCCGCGAGCAGGCTCACCCGCG
>DAHVAR010000110.1 GCA_027314515.1 Actinomycetota bacterium | reverse complement strand
CCGAGATGCTGTCTTGCGCGCCCAGGCCGTTGTCGAAGCTCACGGTGGCGCCGAGGTCCTCCTGAGCGGCCACGAACTGCTCGGCGAAGGCAACCTCACCTCGCCAGGTGTCCCAGGCTTCCGCGACGACAGCCGAGTCGGGCCGGGGTGATTGGTCGGCCGGGAACAGCGCTCAGAGCAGGAAGCGGGTCCCCACGGCGTTCGGGATGTACGCCTCGCCGAACCGGCGGGACATGGCGTGCTGTGCTCGCCAGCCGGTGCAGTGCGCGGGCACGATTACCTGAGGCTGCATGGCTTCGAGATCGTCGAGCACGTGCGGGATCAGCGGCTCGAACAGCGGTCCGTTCAGGTGGAATCCGCCCAGCGCCGCGTACAGCGGCTGGTCCCCGGTGAGCCGCCTGGCATGCCGGCAGATGTTCACGATCCCGGCATGCCCGCAGCCCGTGATGACCACCAGGCCCTTGCCGGCCACGTTGAGTATGAGCGCCTGATCGTCAAGTACCAGCGGGTCCGGCTGCCAGGCGCCGTCCAGCCAGGCGTCCTGCGGCGGGAAACCGGGCTCGTACCCGGTGGTCCTGGCAACCTCGCCGGTCACCAGCAGCGAGCCGTCTAGCAGGAAGCTTGGCTGCGCGTCCTCGATGACCTCGAACCCGGCCCCTTCCAGCGCCGACTTGCTGACCGTCGGGAGTTCCTGCGGCTCCAGCCCGGGCAGGCGGACCCGCCGCCGCCGCCAGAAATGCGGATGGATGAGTACCGGCATGTTCGCCCGGCCCACCGCCCGGATCAGCCCGTCGATCCCGGTCGTGTGATCGAAGTGCCCGTGGCTGCACACGATCGCCTCGATCGAGCCGGGGTCGATGTCGAGACGGCGCATGTTCTCCACCACCCCGTCCGGGCTGGTGCCGGCGTCGAACAGGACCCGGTGCTCGGTCCCGTTCTTGCGCACGGTGATCAGCATCGAGAAGCCGTGCTCGGCAATCAGCGCGTCCAGCGCCACGCCGCCTGTCATCAGTCCGCTTGGCACGCCGCGCCGCGGCGGGCCGTACCGGTGTGCCGGCCCCTGGTCGGGCATGAACACGTCGGTGACGTTGTCCATCAGCGTGGTGATCTGCACCGAGTCGACGGCCTGGAGCGGGATCGGCTGCTTCACCTCGACCTCGTGCAGGACCGGTGGCAGCGGAGGCAACTGGCTGTGATCTTCGCACATACCAGCTTTCTACCCCCGCCGCCACGATCCGGCGCGTCGTTTGCGCAGCCCGGTCAGCGGCCGGAGATCAGGTGGGCCACACGGCCGACGAGGGAGGTCTGATCGGTGCGCCACTCTCGCCCGTCGGCCATCTCCATCATGGCGTTGACGCCCCGGACGGCGACATAGCGAAGCGGCTCAGGGGGCCACGACCGGCCGGGCCGCCCGACCCACGGGAGCCGGACCAGTTCGCTGTCCCGGTCCAGGATGAGGTCGGCAAGCGTGCGCCCGGCCAGGTTCGCGGCGGCCACGCCCTCGCCGACGTATCCGCCGCCCCAGGCGAGCCCGGTGTCCCGGTCGAGCCCGACAGCGGGCGCCCACTGGCGGGACGCGCCGAGTACGCCGTGCCAGGCACCATCGAGAGCGACGTCGGTCAGCACTGGGAACAGTTCGATGAGCCGCCGGCGGAGGGAGCGGACTGCCTCGCTCGGTGGCGGGTCCTCGGAGTTGGTCTTGGACGCGTACCGGTACGGTGCGCCCCGGCCGCCGATGGCGATGCGCCCGTCGCCGGTTCGCTGGATGTACACGAACCGCCGGGCACCATCGAGCACCGTCTCTGCCTGCTGCCAGCCGAGTGCAGCCCAGGTAGCCGGGCTCAGCACCTCGGTCGCGATCATGCAACTGCGAAGCGGCAGGATGACCCGGCGGTGGCTGGCCAGGCTGGCCGTATAGCCCTCGGTGGCGCGTACCACGAACTTGGCTCGCACCTCGCCAGCAGCGGACCGGGCAGTCCCTGGCGCGATCCGGGTGACGCGCGTCCCTTCGTAGATCGTCGCCCCGGCCCTCTCCACGGCCTCGCCGAGGCCAACAGCCAGCCGGGCCGGCTGGACCCGCGCGCAATGCGGGCTGTAGCGCGCGCCTAGCACTCCGTCCACAAAGACCCGCTCGGCCGCCGCCGGCCCGTCGAGCAGCACGCTGTCCTCGGGACCGAGGCCCCACGTCCGGTCCCACTCGACCTCAGCTCGTACCCTCTCGAGTTGCAAGGGGGTCTGGGCGAGGGTGAGCGTGCCGCCCTTGTGGAACGCGCAGTCGATGCCCTCGGCTGCCGTCACCTCGCCGATTTCGTCGACCGTTGCCTGGATGGCACGCTCGAGAGCGAGCCCCCCTGCGCGCCCTCCGTGCGCCGCCCAGTATTCCCTGTCGCCAGCGAGGCGGCCCTCCACCCAGCCGCCGTTCCGGCCCGAGGCGCCGAAGCCGACAGTCTCCGCCTCGAGTACGACGACCTCAAGCGAAGGATTCCCGCGAAGCAACTGGTAGGCCGTCCACAGCCCGGTGAAGCCGCCGCCGACGATGCAGACGTCGGCTTCGCGCTGGCCGGCCAGCGGATCCCGGCGACGGGGCGGCGGGTCGATCTGGGAGTACCAGAACGAGATGTGCCGATCAGGGCTGCTGCCAGTCAATTGACCACCTCATCTGCCGAGCGTTAGCGGTCGCGGCACCGACCGCATCGCCGCTCTGGTCCAGTATGCGGGTCCGCGGAGTGCGCCGAGTGCGCCGAGTGCGCCGAGTGTCGGCCGGAGCGGATTTAGTGGCCGCCAGCGGCTGTCTCAACGGTTTCACTCGCGAAATGCCGATTTCTCTTGCGAGATGCCGTAGGTACGGACATAATGCCTACGTTGCCGTCCCCATCGTAGATGGCCCGGCAAGCGATGGAACGACCTCGCACGGGCCGATGCCCAGGTAAGGTCGTGCAACAAAACAGAAACCAGATGTCTGGTGTTGGCGTATCTCGACACTGATGCCTCGCAAGAGGCGCCTGGCCGAGCGGCTTCCAGTCCATCTGCGGGCACTGAGAATCCTGTTCGCGTCGCGGGTGTACCGCATTGCACGCACATCCTGGAGGGGCCGTGAGTTCCAGTAAGGAAGAGTCCCACGACGAGGGCCGCCGGGCGGCCGACCTGCCGTCCGCGCGACGACGCCGCTCTGCCATGCACCCGTCTGTCCCGAGGGCCGGCCGCGGCCGGCGCCGTGTGGCCATGGTCGGGCTCGCCAGCGCCGCGGTACTCGGGCTGGCCGCCTGTGCGGGCACCGCGACGCCGACTAGCGCACCGAATGCCAAACCGGTCTCCGGTGGCACGGCGAACTACGCGCTGGCTGTGGGTAACGTGTTCAGCTGGATCTTCCCGCTGGACAACCAGTCCAACTGGGAGCCGTACGACCAGAACATCGAGAACGGCATGTGGCGGCCGCTCTACTACCCGGGCGGACCTGGGTACACCGGGATCGACTACCAGCTCTCGATCGCCAACCCGCCGGTCTACTCCAACAACAACCAGACCGTCACGATCACGCTTCGGCATAACTACAAGTGGTCGGACGGAACGCCCGTTACCACGAAGGACGTGCAGTTCTGGTTCCAGCTCGAGGCCGCCGGCGTCAAGCTGGGCAAGTTCGCCCCTTACGTCCAGGGCGAGATTCCCGACGACATCAAGAGCGTCACCTACAACGGCCCGTACCAGTTCACGATCCACCTCACGCGCTCCTACAACCCGGCGTGGTTCACCGCCAACCAGCTGCTCTGGCTCTTCGCGCTGCCTCAGCAAGCGTGGGACAAGACCTGCGCAACCTGCGCGGTCGGCAACGCCGCCGCCACGATGACGGGAGCCGAGCAGGTCTACAACTTCCTCTACGCGCAGTCGTCGCAGCTCAGCACGTACGCGACGAACCCGCTCTGGAAGACAGTGGACGGGCCCTGGGTGATGACCTCCTTCGACCCGACGACCTACCACACGGTGCTGTGCCGCAACAAGGCGTACGCGGGCCCGGACAAGCCGCTTCTTGACTGCTACGGGGTCTACAGCTTCAACTCCGACACCGCCGAGCTCGACGCGCTGCGCTCGGGGACGATCACCTACGGCTGGCTGCCGTTCAGCGATGTCGCCGCGCTGAAGACCTACGAGAACATGGGCTTCACGTTCAAGCCCTGGAACGCCTTCTACAACGAGGACATCGAGTTCGGCTACACCAACAAGCAGTACGGGCCGCTTGTCCGGCAGCTGTACCTGCGTCAGGCGCTCCAGCACCTGGTGAACGAGCCGCTGTACATCAAGACGTCGCTGCACGGCTACGGGAGCTACGAGTGGGGGATGGTCCCTGCTCAGCCAAGCAAGTACGTGTCGCCGCTGCTGCAGCATCCCCTGTACCCCTACTCGATGTCCGCGGCCCAGAGCCTGCTCAGCGCCCACGGGTGGGCGAAGAACTCCGCAGGGGTGGACGTGTGCCAGCGGCCGGGCACGGCGAGCAACGAATGCGGTGCCGGGATCGTGAAGGGCCGGACGCTGAGCCTGATGTTCATGTACTCGACCGGCTCGCCGACCTTCCTGGCGCAGGTGGAGGCATTCCAGACCGCGGCCAAGCAGGCAGGCATCGACATCACGCTCGACGGCCAGACCACGACGACGATGTTCTCCATCGCCGGCGTGTGCCCGCCGGGGCCGTGCAACTGGGGCATGGCCGGCTACAGCGGCTTCCTGTGGGATTACGGCCAGAACTCCTACCTGCCGACCGGGATGGAGCAGTTCGGAAAGAACAACTACTGGGCCGGCGGGTGGAACTCACCCACGGCACAGGCGCTCGGGACCGCGGCCCACACCCAGCCCGGACTGACGCCGCTCTACAACGTGGAGAACTACATCTCCAAGCAGGTCGCGTCCCTCTGGTGGCCGGTGCCGCCCCAGCTCCTGCTGCTGGTCAAGAACAACCTGAAGGGCTGGACTCCGCTGCAGCCCTACGTGAACCCGATGCCGTCCAGGTGGTACTTCGTGAAGTAGCATCCGCCGACAACGTTTCGTAACCTGCGTGCAGTGAGGAGGAGGGGCGGTGACCGGGTACCTCGTCAGGCGGTTCCTGCAGGCCGCCCTGGTGACGGTGATCGTCTCGATCATCGTCTTCCTCCTCCTGCATGCGCTTCCCGGCGGGCTCGTCCGCGCGCAACTCGGGCCGCGGGCGACCCAGGCGGAGGTCCATAACCTGGAGATCCAGGAGGGCCTTACCAAGCCGATCCCGGTGCAGTACCTCATCTGGGCGTGGCATGCCCTGCAAGGCAACCTCGGCTACTCCTACAAGATGAATCAGTCGGTCGGCTCGCTGCTTGCGAGGTTCCTGCCGCGGACCCTCCTGCTCGTCGGCTCGGCGATGGTGCTCGCCGTCGCAGTCGCGATTCCGATGGGGCTCTGGCAGGGGAAGCGCCGGAACCGCATCGATGACCACGTCCTCACCGGGACGATGATGGCCCTCTACTCGATGCCGAGCTTCCTGCTCGGCGTCGTTCTCATCGTGCTCCTGAACCTGGACATCCGCCTCTTCCCGTCGACTGCGCAGAACTTCGGGACGAGCGTGCCGGTGGACATCGCCGATCTCGTCCTGCCTGTCCTCACCCTGTTCCTGGGGAACGTGACGTACTTCAGCCGCTACATGCGCTCGGCGACGATCGACAACCTGCTCGAGGACTACGTGCGGGCCGCCTACGCGAAGGGCGCGTCGTCGAACCGCGTCCTGTTCCGCCACGTGCTGCGGAATTCCCTGACGAGCACGGTCACCCTGCTCGGCCTCACCCTGCCGTACGTGCTGTCGGGGTCCCTCATCATCGAGGCGCTGTTCGACTTCCCCGGGGTCGGCTTGCTGTTCTGGAACGCGGCGCAGACGCGCGACTACCCGATCCTGCTCGGCGTAGTGCTCGTCGTCACGGTCGCGACTATCATCGGGAACTTTGCGGCAGACCTGGCCTATTCCGTGCTCGACCCAAGGGTGCGCTACACGTGAGCGAGACGCTACCGCCTCCGCGGCTCTCCGGCTCCGGAGAGCCTGTCCTGCCTGACCACGGCCCGCCGACTGGCGAGAGCGACGCGGCGGCGGTCGCGGCCCCGGTGGCGGTCGCGGCCCCGGTGGCCGAGGGGGTGAGCGAGGCCGGAGAGATGCGGCCGATGACGCCCCCGCTCCGTCTCGCGCTGTCGACGTTCGCCGAGAACAAGCTTGCGGTCGCCAGTGCCGTCGTGCTGCTCCTCATCGTGGCATTCTGCTTCGCCGGACCGCTCATCTACCACACGAACCAGACCGCTGCCAGCCTCATCACCGCGAACCTCGCCCCTCGCGCGGGGTTCCCGCTCGGCACCACCCCGAACGGGCGCGACGAGCTCGGCAGGCTGATGGTGGGCGGTCAGAGCACCCTCGAGGTCGGCTTCGCCGTGGCGATCTTCGCGACGGCGTTCGGCCTGGTCTGGGGTCTCGTCGCCGGTTACTTCGGTGGCTTTGCCGACGCGGTCCTGATGCGGATCGTGGACGCGATGCTGTCGATCCCGTTCCTGTTCTTCGTCGTCCTGCTCGCCTCGCTGATCACCCCGAACCTCTTCCTCATCATCCTCGTGATCACCTCGGTGAGCTGGCTCTCGACCGCCCGGCTCGTCCGCGGCGAAGCACTGTCGCTCCGGACGCGCGACTACGTGCACGCGGCCGAGGCCTTCGGCGCGAGGTCGCCGCGCATCCTGTTCCGCCATATAACGCCGAACTTGCTCGGCGTAGTGGTCGTGAACGGCACGCTCAAGGTCGCCGACTCGATCCTGCTGTTCGCCTCGATCGGCTACCTCGGCCTGAGCGTCCCGCCGCCTGCCACTTCCTGGGGTGTCATCCTCACCGCCGGGATCAACAACCTCTTCGATGGTTACTGGTGGCAGCTCTGGCCAGCCGGGTTCCTGATCGTGATCACGGTGCTCGCTTTCGCGGTACTCGGCGACGGCCTGCGCGACGTGGTCGAGCGGCGGCTGCAGAAGCGCTGAGGTACTCCATCGGCTACCGAGGCGCGGAGGATGCTGTCATGGCCCATATCAGCTACGTTGACCCGTCGACCGTCGTCGATCCGGAACTCGTGGCGATCATGGAGCGAGCGCGGACGTTCGGCACGCCGCGCCCGGAGAGCCAGGCGATCCGGTTGCACAATCCTGCCGTGATGAAGGCGTTCAACCAGGCCTGGGAGGCCTTCTTCCGGCAGGGTGTGACGGACCACTCGATCAAGGAGCTCTGTCGGCTCTATGTCGCCAAGTCGGTGGACTGCGAGTATTGCGGCGGGCAACGGTCGGTGCTGGCCTGGCAGCAGGGCACTACCGAGTCGCAGGTCGACGACATCCTCGACTTCGAGAGCTCCGGCCAGTTCGACGACCGGGAACGCGCCGCGCTGACCTGGGCGATGGCCATCGCCTGGGACCCGGGCCTAGCCGACGACCAGCTATGGGCCCGGCTGCACGAGCATTTCAGCGAAGCTCAGCTGATCGAGCTGGGCCACTTCATCGCGCTGACTCTTGACCAGCAGCGTTTCCTGAAGACCGTCGGCGTACGGCATGGTGAGGTGCTCGCCGACACCGAAGCCGGCCTTGCCCCTGAGGAAGCGGCCCGGCTGCGGGGGCAGCCAGCCTAGCCTCCCGCCTCCCGCCTCCCGTCGCCGCCGGGCAGGGCGTCATCCCGTGCGTCAGCCCGCGGCCTGCGATTCCAGGTACTTCTGGAGGCCGTCGAGCATCTCGCTAGTGCCCCCCTTGCGTAGCTGCGACGCCTCCGGCCCGTCGATGCCGTCGAGGTAGGCTCCTTGCTCGGTCCACCTCAGCACCGTGCCCGCGCCGGTCTTGGCGAACTCGATCGTCGCGACCGAGACTGAGATGCGCGAGTCGCCGGCGTACATCTCGTAGCTGTAGATGATCCGCTGGTCGGCCACGATGTCGTAGTAGCGGGCGTCATACCGGTACGTCGTGCCCTGATACCTGACGCCGAAGCGCTCGCGCCCGCCGATCCGGAAGTCGAACTCAGCCTGCGCCGCGTCGCCGTCGGCTGCCCCTAGGTCGCCGGTGTCGCCCCAGGCATTCTTGGCCTGCTCAGAAGCGAATGCGCCGAACACCCTGGCGGGACTGGCCGGGTAGGTCCGCTCGATCGAGAACGTGTCGTGAATGACAGACGGCTGCGTCATGGCTGCTCCTTGCACTATGAGGTTGGGTTAGCTGGCGGTACCCGCAGGCCCGGGATCAGGCGAGCCGGCGGACTCGGCCAGGTACTCGCCGAGCCGGTCGAGGCGCCTCTCGATGAGGCCGCGACTCTCGGAGATCCAGTGCTCGGCGGACCGTAGCGTCGCCGGATTGAGACGGCAGGTGCGGGTCCGGCCCAGCTTCTGCGACCGGACTAGCCCACTGTCCTCAAGCACCTGCACGTGCTGGACCACCGCGGCGAGCGACATGGCCAGTGGCCTGCCGAGTTCGCTGACCGAAGCCGGGCCTTCGCTGAGCCGCTCGAGCATGAGCCGGCGTCCAGGGTCGGACAGCGCATGAAAGACGCGGTCCAGGTCCGTCACTTGGTTAAGCATGCGCTTGAGTATGCGCGGTCAAGCGGCCAACAGTCAAGCAGTCACTTTAGCATTAGCCAGGGACAGCACCGTGACCATGCCGCCTGCATCACTGCCCAGTGCGCGAGTGCAGGGCCACGGCATCGGCTGGCGTGATCAGGCCCGCGGTGACGCTGTCGAGGAACGAGCCCGCGCAGCTGAATGTTGCCACCACAGCCTGGCCGGCGAGGCGCGACTGATAGGCCCGGTACCGGTCCATCTCCCAGGCCAGGCCGCGCGATGACAGCGACTCACGGGTCGGCGCGGGCATCGGCGCCCAGATCCAGTCCTGCGCGCGCCGGTTGCCGGACGCCGCTGCACCCGGCCGGATGAAGTGACCCCGGTCGATATCGCCGCCCACCTGATTGCGCACGAAGCGCAGGCCTGCCAGCGTCTCCTCGATGAGCAGCCGCTCGGCCGAGGAGCGGCTGGCGAGCTCGCGGTCGTACACGTCGGGGTGATAGCGCACCAGGTTGGCATCGACGATCGTGACCCACCACACCGCTTCGCTGATAACCGCGAAAGCGCGAGGCCGGTCCAGCGCGCCCACCCTGGGCAGCCGCGCGACCGTGTCGGCCATCGCCGTGATCGCCCAGGAAAGCGCGCTCTCGTCCACCGCCTGGTGGAGTCGGTCGGCACGGTTCCAGGCCACCCGGCATCGCGCTGAGCAGAAGCGGGCGTGCTCACGGCGGGGCGTGAACCTGGTGCCGCACTGCTCGCAGTCCCGTACATCCGCCATGTCACGATGTTACGCGTAACCAGTCGGGCCCCGGTAACGACCGCTGCCAGGTCCTCGGCTCGGCGTCCGGTAGCGGGGCCGGACCTGGTTATGCCGCCGTCAGGTCCGCACGGTCCCGGATGACGCTGCTGTATGGTGCTTTGTTCCTGATGTCGGGAGCGGCGCTGCTGATGATCGCCAGCGGTGTGGTAGTCAGGTCGAGCTCGAAGGAAGCCGTCAGCCGGGTCATGGCCGCGGTGTCAGCGGTCCTGGGCTGGCTGATGGCCGGGCACGCGCTGCGGCCATTGCGGACGATCACCGCGACCGTGCGCCGGATCTCCGAGGACAACCTGCATGAGCGCCTGGCCTTCGACGGCCCCCGTGAGGAGCTCAGAGATCTGGCCGACACCTTCGACGGGCTGCTCGAATGGCTGGAGACGGCCTTCGCCCGGTAACCGCGGCCGTGGCCGCCAGGGCGCCGGCCATTGCCAGGGCCAGCCTGACACTGCGGCAGGATCGCGCCGCGGGCACGACGGTAGCGGGCAGCCAGGCGCTGTTGCGCCGCCTCGTCGACAAGGTCGTGGACAACGCGATCGTCCACAACCAGCGGGCTGGCTGGATCGCGGTCGCCACCCAGGCGGGTCCTGGCACCGCGCGAATCGTCGTCGAGAACGGCGGTCCCATGCTTGACCAGGCGGAAGTCGGCCAGCTGGTACAGCCATTCAGGCGGCTCGGCGCGGACCGGATCGCCGCCGGGCGGGGTCAGGCTTCGGCTTGTCGATCGTCGCGGCCACGGTCGCCGCCCACCGCGGCAAGCTCGACCTGCGGGCAAGGCCCGGTGCGGCGCGTGGCCGCCAGGGACGGCCGCCTGCTGGAGCTGTCGGTGAAGGAGCTCGGGGTGCTGGAGGCCCTGCTGCGGGCCAGCCCGGCGTTCTTGCGCGCCGAGGACCTGCTGGAGCAAGTGTGGGATGAGTACGCAGACCCGTTCACGAACACGGTGACCGTCACGATCGGCCGCCTGCGCCGCAAACTCGGCGATCCGCCCGTCATCTCGACCACGCCAGGAGTGGGATACCGCATCGCTGACCCGGCAGGCTAGGGCCCCGGCGCGCCCGGCGGCACGGGTGTCCGGTCCGCGGGCTCCGGGCCGCGACTAGACTGACTGGCAGACCCCTCGCACGGCGTTCATCCCGCCAACCCCCCCAGGGCCGGAAGGCAGCAAGGGTACGCGGGCTCTGTCGGGTGTGCGGGGGGTCCCTTTTTGGCAGTCCTGGCACTGGAATGCCGGCGAGAATGAGGTCATGACAGGCGACTCCCCGAGTCCCGCCGCTGGGTCAGCAGGCCAGCCAGGCGGCGCGCAGGCTGCACCGCTGGCGCTGTACCGGAGGTACCGGCCGGCCACTTTTGCCGAGGTCAAGGGCCAGGACCACGTCACTGAGCCGCTCCGCCAGGCGCTGCGCAGCGGACGGGTGCACCATGCATACCTGTTCAGCGGGCCGCGCGGCTGCGGGAAGACGTCCAGCGCCCGGATCCTGGCCCGTTCGCTCAACTGCGAGCAGGGCCCGACGCCCGATCCCTGCGGAGTCTGCGCGTCGTGCGTCGCCCTTGCCCCGTCCGGGCCCGGCAGCATCGACGTGATCGAGATCGACGCCGCGTCACACGGCGGCGTCGACGACGCCCGTGACCTGCGGGAACGGGCGTTCTACGCGCCAGTGGCCGGCCGCTTCAAGATCTACATCATCGACGAAGCGCACATGGTCACCAGGGACGGCTTCAACGCGCTGCTCAAACTGGTCGAGGAGCCGCCGCCGCACCTGAAGTTCGTGTTCGCCACCACCGAGCCGGAGAAGGTCATCGCGACCATCAGGTCCCGGACGCACCACTACCCGTTCCGGCTGTTCCCGCCGGCCGTGCTGCGGGAACTGCTGGAGCAGATCCTGGCCAGCGAGGGCGTGCGGTACGAGCCGGCCGTGCTGCCGGTCGTGATCCGGGCCGGCGCCGGGTCGGCCAGGGACGCGCTGTCGGTGCTGGACCAGCTGGTGGCCGGCTCGGACGCTAGCGGCCTGCGTTACGACCAGGCGATCGCACTGCTCGGTTACACCGATGACCGGTTGCTGGACGAGGTCGTCGCCGCTTTTGCTGCCGGTGACGGCGCGGCCGTCTTCCACGCCGTCGACCAGGTGGTCGGGGCCGGACATGACACCCGCCGCTTTGCCGCGGACTTGCTCGACCGGCTGCGTGACCTGATCGTGCTGTCGGCGGTGCCAGACGCGGCGGCTTCCGGGCTGATCGAAGCCCCGGCGGACCGGCTGGAGCAGATGAGCGCCCAGGCGACCGCTTTCGGCCAGGCCGGGCTCACCAGGGCAGCCGAGATCATCAGCGCCGGGCTGCTGGAGATGCGCGGCGCGACGTCTCCGCGGTTGCTGCTCGAGCTGATGTGCGCCCAGGTGCTGCTGCCGGCCGCCAGCGCCGACAGCGCCGGGCTAGCGGAGCGGCTTGACAGGCTGGAGCGCAGGCTCGGCTCAGGGCCGTCCGCGCCGCCGGGGCCGGAGCCATCTCGCGCCGGTCAGCGGGCTGACCAGGCTCGCACGGCTCGCCTGTCAGACTCGGCTCGCCTGTCAGACTCGGCTCGGCGGCCGGAGCCGCGCCGTGCCGCCGATCACGAGCCGGCTGCCCGGAACGCCGTGCCGGACGAGCGCCCCGCTGCCCCGCCAGTGGCTGGCGGGGCAGCTGCCCCGGCACCGCAGTCGCCCGGCCTGCCGGCCGATGCGGACGCGATCCGGGCCCGCTGGCCGGACATCCTCGCCGCCGTCCAGCGCAAGCGGAAGGTCGCCTGGATACAGCTGAGCAACGCCAGCGTCGAGTCCTACGCCGACGGGGTACTGACGTTGGCGTTCGCGCAGGCCGGATTCGCGCACGGCTTCCAGACTGGCGGCTACGACCAGGACCTGGGCCAGGTGCTCGCCGGGATGTTCGGCAAGGCCCCGCAGATCAAGGCCGCCGTGCTTGCTGGCACCGGCCCGGCTGGCGGTCCGCGTCCTGACATGGCGGGACCAGCGCCGGCTCCCGCGCGGTCGCCGCACCAGGGCGCGGACCGGGGTGACCGCCCGGACCAGCCCCAGGGTGACCAGCGGGGTGCGAACGGGGCAAGCCAGGCCGGCCAGGCGGGCAGGTCGCCGCAGGCCGCCAGCGCGCGGCAGAGCCAGCTGCGAAGCAGGCCCACGGCTGCACCCGCGGCTGATCCGGAGCCCTCCGATCTTCCCGCACCGCAGATGCTGACCGGCACCGACCTTGTCGAGCGTGAACTCGGCGGCCGGATCATCCAGGAGCTGGACGGCGCCTGATCCGCCTCGCGGCCGTTAGCAGGTAAATTCTTTGGCCCGAAACGGTGCAACATCCTTCGGCTTAACGGGGCAGGCCCGAGGGAACGGCGAAGCGGAGGCCGTAGGCTCGTGCTGTCGAGGCAATCGGACCTGGGAGGTCGCGTGGAGCCGGGTGGTCAGCTTGACATGCAGCAACTGCTCGCAGCGGCCGCGGCCATGCAGAGCCAGCTCATGAACGCGCAGCAAGAGCTTGCCGAGGCCGAGATTGAGGGGACGGCAGGCGGCGGCCTGGTCCGGGCCACCGTCAACGGTCAGGGCGAGCTAGTCGATCTGTCGATCGACCCGGCGGCTGTCGACGCCGCCGACCCGCAGGAAACCGCGCAGACCATCTCCGACCTGGTACTGGCGGCCTACCGTGACGCCTGCCGCGCCGTCGACGACCTGCAGCAGGAAGCGATGGCGCCGTTCGCCGCCGGTTTCGGCGGGGCAGGCCAGGGCGGGCTGCCAGACCTTACTGGCCTGCCGGGCTTCCCCGGCGCCGGCGCGGCCGGGGGCGGCACGGAGCGCCCTGGCCCGGCCGAGCCGGCCAGCAGCCCTGAGCCACCGGCCGTAGACCCGCCTGCCAGCGAGAAATAGGCGGGCCGGCGGTGTACGAAGGCGTTGTCCAGGACCTGATCGATGAACTGGGCCAGCTACCAGGCGTCGGGCCGAAGGGTGCCCAGCGGATCGCCTTTTACCTGCTGTCCGCTGACCCTGTGGACGTCAAGCGGCTGGCGGCCGTACTGGTCGAGGTCACCGAGCGGGTCAAGTTCTGCCGGGTCTGCTTCAACGTGGCCGAGGATGACGAGTGCCGCATCTGCAAGGATGTGCGCCGCGATCCCTCGGTGATCTGCGTCGTCGAGGAGCCGAAGGACGTCGCCGCGATCGAGAAAATCCGTGAGTTCCGCGGGCGTTATCACGTGCTGGGCGGTGCGATCAGCCCGATTGACGGAGTCGGGCCGGACGACCTGAGGATCAGGGAGCTGATGACCCGGCTGGCAGACGGTGCGGTGACGGAGATCATCCTGGCCACCGACCCCAACCTGGAGGGTGAGGCCACCGCGACGTACCTGGCTCGGCTGATCAAGCCGATCGGGCTGCGTGTGACCAGGCCCGCTAGCGGCCTGCCGGTCGGCGGTGAGCTTGAGTACGCCGACGAGGTGACCCTGGGCCGGGCCTTCGAGGGACGGAGGCTGGTGGATGTCTGACGGGGCGGGCCAGGTGGCCGAGGACTGGCGGCCGCTCGCCGACCGGGTAGCCGGGAACGCGCGAGACTTCCTTGACGGCCTGGCGGCGGTCGCACGCGGTGAAGGTGCGGACGAGACGGTGCCGTTGCTGCTGCTCGAGACGGCGCAGGTCATGCTTGCCGGCGCCCAGCTCGGGGCCAGCAAGGACGTGATCCTGCCAAGCAACTGGGAGCCTGACGTCGGCGCGGACCCGGACGTCGATCTGGATGCGCTGCGCACCGGGCTGGCCACGAGGCTGGCCGGATTCGATGACTATGCAGAGATTTTCGATCCGTTTGCCGATACTCAGGCTACCCCGTTCCGGCTCTCCGACGATCTAGCGGCAGTGGCCGCCGACCTCGTGCACGGGCTCAAGCACTACGAGGCAGGACGGGTCGCCGAGGCGCTCTGGTGGTGGCAGTTCTCCTACGTCAGCCACTGGGGCACGCATGGCGGCGCGGCGCTACGCGCGCTGCACTCGGTGGTCGCGCACGCCAGGCTGGACGTCGCGGAGGAACGGGCCTCGCGTTAGCAGGCAGTCCCCTCGGTAGACTGCAGGTCCGGCCAGCCATGATCCGCCCCGGGGCGGGCAGGGTCGTGCTGGCGGGCCAGCTAGCCGGTACGCCGATGCGGAGGAGCGTGCGCCGCCGTGGCCTTGGTCGTGCAGAAATATGGTGGGTCGTCGGTCGCCGATGCTGATGGCATCAAGCGGGTGGCGCAGCGGATCGTCGCGACCCGCAAGGCTGGCAACAAGGTGGTCGTGGTGGTGTCCGCGATGGGCGACACCACCGACGAGCTGCTAGACCTGGCCCGGCAGGTCAGCCCGCTGCCGCCCGGCCGCGAGCTGGACATGCTGCTCACCGCGGGTGAGCGGATCTCGGTAGCCCTGCTGGCCATGGCGATCGCCAACCTCGGTCTCGACGGCCGTTCGTTCACCGGTTCGCAGGCGGGTGTCATCACCGACTCCTCGCACGGCAAGGCGAAGATCATCAACATTACGCCCGGCCGGATCCAGACGGCGCTTGACGATGGCGCCATCCCTATCGTGGCTGGCTTCCAGGGAGTCTCCCAGGACACCAAGGACATCACCACGCTTGGCCGGGGGGCTACCGACACCACGGCGGTCGCACTCGCATCGGCGCTCGGCGCCGACATCTGCGAGATCTACACCGACGTCGACGGCGTCTTCACCGCGGACCCGAGGATCGTTGCCAGTGCAAGGCGGATCCCGCGCATCTCCTACGAGGAGATGCTGGAGATGGCAGCCTGCGGCGCCAAGGTCCTGATGCTGCGATGCGTGGAATACGCCCGCCGGTACCAGATGCCTATCCACGTGCGCTCCTCGTTCAGCAGCAGAGAAGGCACCTGGGTCGTGGACGCAGGAGCGGTTACGGAGGACGAGGCGATGGAACAGGCCATCATCTCCGGGGTGGCGCAGGACCCCGGCGAAGCGAAAATCACGGTCGTCGGCGTGCCTGACAAGGTGGGCGAGGCGGCGCGGATCTTCCGTGCGATCGCCGACGCCGGCATCAACATCGACATGATCGTCCAGAACATCTCGGCGGCCGCCACCGGCCGGACGGACATCTCCTTCACGCTGCCGAAAGACGACGGCCATGCGGCGATGACCAGGCTCGGGCAGCTGCAGGACGAGGTTGGCTTCGACTCCCTGCTGTACGACGACCGGATCGCCAAGGTCTCGGTCATCGGCGCCGGCATGCGGTCGCACCCTGGTGTCAGTGCGACGTTCTTCGGCGCGCTGGCCGAGGCAGGGGTGAACATCGAGATGATCTCCACGTCGGAGATCAGGATCTCGGTCGTCGTGGACCAGAACGATATGGACATGGCGGTAAGGGCCGCCCACGAGGCGTTCGACCTCGGCGGCGACGGCGAGCGGGCAGTCGTCTACGGCGGGAGCGGGAGGTGACTGTCGCCGGCGGACGCCCCGTGCTGGCGATCGTAGGCGCCACCGGCGCGGTCGGCAGCGTCATGCGCGCCATCGTGTCCGAGCGCGCCGATATCTGGGGCGAAGTCCGTCTCGTTGCCTCCGCCCGGTCGGCCGGGCGCAGGCTGGCGGTGCGCGGCCAGGACGTCGAGGTGCGCGCGCTGACACCGGATGTCTTCGACGGCGTCGACCTGGCCATGTTCGACGTCCCGGACGAGGTGTCGGCCCAATGGGCGCCGGTGGCTGCTGCCCGCGGTGTCGTGGTGATCGACAAGTCGGGAGCGTTCCGGCTGGACCCGCAGGTGCCGCTCGTGGTACCTGAAGTCAATCCGGACGCTGCCTTCGACCGGCCGCGTGGCATCATCTCGGTGCCCAACTGCACGACCCTGTCGCTGATCGTCGCGCTGGCCGCACTGCACCGCGCCTTCGGCCTCCGCGAGCTGGTTGCCGCGTCTTACCAGGCAGCGTCGGGGGCTGGCCAGGCCGGCACTGAGGCGCTCTATGACCAGCTAACCGAGATTGCCGGGAACCGCATGATCGGCCAGCAGGCCGGTGACGTACGGGCGGCTCTCGGCGACGGCGGGCCCTTCGGCGCCCCGCTCGCGCTCAACGTCGTGCCATGGGCAGGCTCGGTCCGGGACGAGGGGTGGTCGTCAGAGGAACTGAAGATCCGCAACGAAACCCGGAAGATTCTCGGCTTGCCGGACCTGCCGGTCAGCGCGACGTGCGTGCGCGTGCCGGTGATCACCGGGCACTCGCTCGCGCTGCATGCGGTATTCGGCCGGGAAGTCAGCCGCGCGGACGCTCAGCGGGTGCTCAGCGGCTCACCCGGCGTGGTGCTGGTCGATGATCCTGCCCGCGGCGAATACCCGACGCCGGCCGACGTCGTCGGCCTGGACCCGACCTTCGTGGGGCGGGTCCGGCAGAGCCTGGACAACCCGCGGGCCATCGACCTGTTCGTCTCGGGCGACAACCTGCGCAAGGGCGCGGCGCTGAATGCCGCCCAGATCGCCGAGATGCTGGCGCCGACGCTGGTGGCCGGCGCTCCGGTTTAGCCGTTCCGGCTAAGCGCGGCGAGCGACCTCGTACCGCCAAAGCTCGCTGCAGCGCCGCGCATGGGTGGTCACCGTGCGCGGCACACCGAGGAGGTCCCAGGTGGGCGGGTGGCCCCTGGCTGTGCAGGTTTGGCCGACCACCCCGGCCCCGGCCCCGGGCATTTTCGGCCTGCGCTCGCCCGCCCGTCACTCCCTGCCGGTTTGCCGGGGACTTAACCGGCAAACCGCTCCGGCAACCCCGGCCAACCGGCAGGGAGTGAGCCGACCGCTCGCTCTACCGCCGAGATCACGCCCCGGCTCTCCCCGGCGTCGGCTCTCCCCGGCGCCGGCGCGGGCAGCCCAGCGGGCCGGCCGGCGGCAGCGCCGGCGATCCAGAGGACCACTGCCGACGCGCACGAGCCCGCGACACCGCGAAAACTTGATCTGACCCTAAACTTCGTCCTCGGCAAGCGGCGCAGGCGGGCACGCCAAAACGCTTGCCGGGTGGTTCCCGGCAAGCGCTGCTGCGCCGGGCAACCCCGCCCGGCGTGACTACGGCGTCACTGCGGCCGCTGGGCCGAGACCAGACCGGCTTCGGCGACGACCGTGGACGCCGTGATCGCGGTAAGGCCAGCGGCCCGCATGAGCTCAGTCCAGGCCTCCATCGAGATCGGCCGCTCCTGAACCCTGGCCAGGTAGCGCACGACGTTCTTGGCGATCCGCCACCAGCCACCCGGCCCCTTCTGTGCCAGCGTAAGGAGCTTGCTCTTGATGATCTCGCGATCCCGCTGCGTGCCGCCGCGACCGAACATCATGTCCGCGATCACGATGCGGCCCCCCGGCTTCAGCCAGCCCGCCGCTGCCTGCACGAGTTTGGCCTTGTCGGGATCGCGCAGGTGATGCAGCGCGTAGCTGGACACGACCAGGTCGATGCTGCCGGCCGGCAGGTCGAGTTCCTCGATCGGCACGGTCATCGCTTCGACCGTGTCCAGTCCGCGCCGCACTGCCTCGGCTTTGAGCGTGTCCGCCATGCCCTGGCTGACGTCGACGCCGAGGACGCGGGCGCCGCGCATGGCCAGCGGGATGGTTACCTGGCCGTTGCCAGCGCCGAGATCAACTACGACGTCGCCGGGCTGGACGTCCGCGACCGCGACCAGCGCAGCCGTCACGCCGGCCAGGTTCACTGACCCGTGCGTGTTCCAGCTAGCCACCCGGTCGGACCACACCCGGCGCTGCCGCTGCACGGCGCGCCTGGTAGCAAGGTCAGCCAGCCGCATGGTGGCCGCCGGCGGGCGATGTTGTCCGGTGCCGCCGTCAGGTTCTTCGTCGATTGCCATTCCCGCAGGCTATGTTCAGCGGCGACGCCGCGTCGAGGCGAAGCAATTCAGATCTGGCATGAATCTGGTCTAGAACTAGTAAAGATTTCCGTCGTCATGAAATATTCATGAAAATATGCCACGGCGAAACGGAAGTCGGTAACGTAGTCTCGGATGTCAGACTCGAGAAGGAGGTCTGCCTCGCCAGGCATCACCTCACAGCCGACCGGCCCGCGGCGCGCCGGGTATCCTCATCAGGTGGACAGGGCTGACTGGGCTGGCCGCCCACCTGGCCGCCAGCCTGGCAGGCGCCCTAGCAGGCGGCGCCGTGGTCCTGGCGGGATGCTGGCCGCCATTGCCCTTAGCATCGCAGTGCTCGGCGGCGGCCTCTATCTCGGCCTCCACGACGCGGCAGGCGGCCAGCCTGCCGGGGCGGCCACTAGCCCGGCGGGCAACCAGTCGAGTGCGTCGGCCGGTGCCAGTCACGGGAACCCAAGCGCATCGCCGAGCAGTTCCCATCCCGTCGGCCAGGCCGGCGATTACCCGGTGGCGCAGGCCCGTTTCACGTTTTATGAGCTTTCTCCTGTTGCTGGCCGCCGGGTTCTGCGCACGACCGTCTGGTTCCCGGAGACGGGGGCCGGTAACGGCACGGCTGATGGCCCGTTCCCGCTGATAGTCTTCGCACCCGGATTCATGCAGTGCGGCTCGGACTATAGCGCTCTCCTGCGGCAGTGGGCGAGCGCTGGATATGTCGTCGGCGCGGTGAACTTCCCGCGGACGAATTGCTATGTCGCCGGCCCGGACGAAAAGGATCTGGTGAACCAGCCGGCCGACATGGCGTACGTGACCGTCCGGCTGCGGGAGTTGTCGCAGAGCCCTGGCAACCGGCTCTCCGGCCTCATCTCGCCGAACCGCGTCGCGTTCGCGGGTCATTCGGATGGCGGTGACACCGTGGCGGCGATGGCGGCGGATAGTTGCTGCCGGTACGGTCTGCTGCGCGCTGTTGTCGTACTAGCTGGCGCGGAATATCCGGCGCTGGGCGGCTCTTGGTTCTCGCAGCCGACGCCGCCGATGCTGTTCGTGCAGGGCAGTGCGGATACCTGCAATCCGCCAGCGGCCAGCATGTACATGTACCAGTCGGATACGACGGGTACGCGCTTTTACCTGGACCTCTTCGGCGCTAACCACCTCACGCCGTACGAAGGCACAAGCGAGCCGGAGCCGATCGTCGAGCAGGTCACGATCGACTTCTTCGACCGCTACCTGGCTGGCCAGAACATTGCTCCCGGCGCAATGCGCCGGGCCGCCCGGGTCCAGGGCCTGGCAGCGCTCAGCAGCGGTGGCAGCCTGCCACCGGGGCAAGGCGGTGGCCGGGGCTCGGGAAATACCGGTTGCTAGCCGGCCGGGCTGACACGACGATCTTGCCGTGACGGTCAGGGCTGCCCCATCGAAGATGCCGCGCGGATCGCCGAGATTCACGTGCTGGGCTGGCGGGGCGGTTACCAGGGCCTGATGCCGCAGGAGTACCTGGACGGGCTCGACCCCGCGCGGCGGCTTCCGCGGCGGATCCAGTCCCTGCGAGCAGTTGACTGGTCCCGCGGTGGTTGCCTCGTCGTGGCTGACGGGGACGGCATGCTGGCCGGTTTCGCTGACGTCGCGCCGTCTCGCGACGATGACGCCGAGCCCGGCCCCGTGGCCGAGGTGAGGGCGATCTACCTGGCACCCGACGCCTGGGGTAAGGGCTTAGGGCGCGAGCTGATGACTGCCGCGCTCGGCCAGCTGACCAGGCTCGGATATCAGCAGGTGACCCTCTGGGTGCTGGATACCAACGCGCGCGCGCGGCGCTCCTATGCAGCTGCCGGATTCCGTCCGGACGGCGCGGCCAAGACTGACAGCTCGAGCGGCTTCGCAGTGCATGAGGTGCGCTACCGCAGGGCGCTTCCGTAGGGCTGGCGGACCCTGCCACCGGGCGGGCGGCATATCCGGCGCCGGCTGGTCGGCAGGCCCGTCAGCCCAGGGCGCGAGCCCATGAGCCGAGGTGGTTCCGGATGTACTCCGCAGCCGGTCCCCAGTAATCCCCGTGTCCCTCCGCGTACAGCCGTGCCCACGGTTGCATGCCCGTCTGCGCACCGCGTCGCAGCAGGCGGAACATGCCCTCGGTGCGGGCGGCCACCAGCGGTGGCAACTCCATGCGCTGGGCGGCGGTCAGGCCGTAACCGTCGGCCAGGGCTCGCAGCCGGGGCGCATCGACTGCCGGGTCCCCGCCGCTCGCCATCGGCACGAAGCCGGTCACCGCATAAGCCAGGTCCCACAGCCGGGAGCCCGGAGCCGCGCCATCCCAGTCGATGAACGCCCACCGCTCCGGGCCGATCACCAGGTTCCAGGGAGCAAGGTCGTGATGGCAGATGAGGTCCTCGCGATCGGCCGGGATGAGGACCTGCCAGCGCCCGCCAGGCGGTGGCTCGAAGTTCGCGCTGACATCGTGCAGGTCCCTGATCAGGCGCCCGACGCGGTGCAGCCCGTCCAGGTCCAGGGGCGGCAAGCTCGCGGCAAGCCGGCCGGGCAGGTACTCCAGTACATGCCTGCCGCGTTCGTCCTGGCCCAGGGTTCGCGGCGCACCATCGAAGCCTGCCGCCGCCAGGTGCCGGAGCAGCGACTCCACGGCCGGCGTCCAAGGCCCCGCGATCTTGCGGACCGTGGCGCCTACCCGGACGACCGGTCCCGACGTGTTGCCGCCGTCAAGCGGCTGTTCATCCTCGGCATCCACCGCGCTTCTCCGTCAGCCGGCCAGGCCGGCATGCTGGTCAGTCACTCGGGCTGGCGGGAATGCCGCCGGCCGCGCTGGCCAGTTCGCGGGCGTGGAGCTGCCGCATGATCCGGCGCCGCTCAGCCTTATCGAGGCGGTCGATGAACAGCTCACCGCGCAGGTGGTCGGTCTCATGCTGGAGGCATCGCGCGAGCTCTCCGGTGCCGGACACGGTGACCTGCTCCTGCTGCAGGTTCAGGCCGGTGGCGGTCGCCGACGCGCAGCGGCGGCGATCTGCGCTGATGCCAGGAATGGACAGGCAGCCTTCCGGCCCGTCGTACTCGCCTTCGCACTCGACGATCCGGGGGTTGATGAGGTAGCCGAGCTCACCGTTCACGTTGTAGGCAAAGGCAGCCAGGCTGGAGCCGATCTGGTTCGCCGCGAGGCCCGCCCGCCCCGGCTCCTGAACGGTATCGAGCAGGTCGGCGATCAGGCGGGCCAGTGCGTCATCGAAGCGTCTCACCGGGTCACTCGGCGTCCTCAGCACCGGGTCGCCCAGGTAACGCAGGGGCCGGACGCTCACGCCCTGAGCCCATGCTGCTCGCTGTCGGCGGCCAGTTTCCCGAGCCGGTCTAGCACCAGCTCGTGCCAGCTCAGCTCCGCATGCACCCGCAGCCTGGCGTGCTCGACCACCAGGTCGTCCGCCACGGTCTGGTCTGGCCAGGTGCGCTCACGCTGATGCTCTAGCTGGCTCGCCTGCGCTGAAAGCACCCGCATGCGGTCCGCTATGTAGCCGCGGAGCGCGTCCTCGCTGAGGTCGGCGCTCATGGCCAGGGCAAGGTCGACGGGATCTGGCTGCAGCCTGACCTCTTGCAGCGCCTCGGCGCGCAGCACATGCAGCTCGCGACGGCCTTCTGCGGTGATGCCGTACACCGTGCGCGCCGGGAACTGACCGTCCTGTTCCGTCCGCAGCACCTCGATCAGTCCCTCGCCGGCCAGCCGGTGCAATGCGCTATAGAGCGAGCCGGGCTGGACCTCGGACCACATCTCGGTCCGGTCGATGCGAGCGTCCCGGCGCAACTGGTGGCCATACATCGGGCCATGCTTGGCCAGCGCACCCAGGACGAACAGGCGGGTCGGGTTCATCGCACTAGTAAAACACAACTACTCAAATTTGACACCAGGCCTGCTCACCCACGCATCGCGCGGTGCTGGCCGCATCCGCCGTAACTCCGTACCCGGCGCTCTGCCGGTCTGGCCAGACTGATTGAGGGCCCGCAACCGCTCGCGTGCCCTGGCCAACTCGGCCCCGCACCGGCTGATGGCGATCTCGGTGCGGTCAGGCGTGTCGTCCAATGACGCATCCCATGCGGCCCAGCTTTTAGTACCGCTGCTCAGGCCCTCGAGCAGTACCTCGAGCCACGCAACGGCCGAGGCGGCCATCGCCACCTCCTCGCTCGCGCTGGGGCCAGGCTGCTGCGAAGGCTCCGCTGGCGGGCCAGGCTCGACCGGCTCTTCTCCGTCCACAGACCTTCATTCGCTTCCGCTGCTCGCGGCGTTACCCGAACTCAGCCAGGTAGCCACTCCAGCCAGAAAATGCCGAGGCCGAGCGCGACGAACAGCGCCGCAACTAGCCAGAATCTGATGACGATCGTGGACTCATTCCAGCCGAGCAGCTCGAAATGATGCTGGAGTGGGGCCATCCGGAACACCCGCCGGCCCGTCATCTTGAAGAACCCGACCTGGATGATGACAGAGAGCGTGATGATGACGAACAGGCCGCCGAGTATCCCCAGCAAAAGCTGGGTTTCTGTGCACACCGCGAGCCCGGCAAGCACGCCGCCGAGCGCGAGCGATCCGGTATCGCCCATGAATATCCGTGCTGGCGGTGCATTCCACCACAGGAAGCCGACGCAGGAACCGAGCGCTGCCGCCGCGACCACTGCCAGGTCCAGCGGGTCGCGGATGGGGTAGCACCGTGCCGTCATCGGCACGCCCGCGCACGGGTTGCGCGACTGCCAGTTCGCGATCAGCACGTAGGCCGCGAGCACCAGGATGACCGCGCCGGTCGCCAGCCCGTCCAGCCCGTCGGTCAGGTTCACCGCGTTCGACGCGCCCTGGATGAGGATCACGAGCAGCAGTGCGAACGGCAGCACGCCGATCGTCGGGCCGATATCGCGCAGGAACGATATCGATGCGCTTGCCGGCGTCAAGTCGTAGGCGTTCGGGTAGCGCAGCACTTCGAGGGCGAACAGCACGCCGACCACGGACTGGCCGGCCAGCTTGGCCCGGCTGCGCAGGCCGAGGCTGGTCTGACGGTAGATCTTGAGGAAGTCGTCGATGAAGCCCACGCACCCGAGCCCGGCCATCAGCCCCAGCACCAGAAGACCCGATGCAGACACCGGAAAGTCAGTGGCCAGGTGGCCGACGAAATAGCCGGTGACGGTCACGATGACGATTACCGCCCCGCCCATCGTCGGCGTTCCCCGCTTGGTGGCATGCGCTGCCGGGCCGTCTTCCCTGATCAGCTGGCCGTAGCCGCGCCTGGTGAAGAATCTGATGGCCAGGGGGGTGCTGAACAGCGCAAGCAGCATCGACGCGCTAGCCGACACCAGGATCGTCCGCATCCGCGCTGCCTCCCGTCCGGTCAGCTTGGGCGAAGGCTACAGCACGGTAGCAGATCGACGGGTTCAGGCGGCCGTGCCGACCCGGTTGCTGGCCGGCGCCTGGTCACTGGCGCTGGACCTAGCTGTGGACCGCAAGTAGCGCGTGGCGGCCACCGACGCTATGCAGATGCCGAGTGCGATGACCCGGACAGTGCCCTCGCTTGGCCACGGCCACAAGTGGGTCAGCTGAAGCCGGAGGGTCACGCTGTGGGTCACGACGTTCAGGGACAGGTAAGCGACCAGACCGGTGGCCAGGACCGCTGCCGTCTCGGCGATCGCCTGGGCAGCGTGGACCGACGCGGGCCGGCTGGCCGGGGGCCGGGAGATAGCGAGGGCCTGGCTCCGCCGCAGCCGGAGGTACTTGCTGGTGGCGAGGCAGACGGCGGCGAGCGCGAACGCGATCACCCCGGTGGTGTCCGTGCGCAGCCACGGGAGCACCGGCCAGTACGGGCTGGCCAGCGGTGCCCCGCCGAAGGTGGCTACCAGGCAGGTGCTTGCCCAGCACAGCACACTGGCGTAACCCACGCCGAAGGCGGTCGCTTCGACCGCGAGCCCTCGGTTGATCCTCTCAGTCTCCCGCATGCTGATCACTGTAGGCGGACCGGCGAGCAGGCCG
>DAHVAR010000202.1 GCA_027314515.1 Actinomycetota bacterium | reverse complement strand
CCGCCGCCCCTTGTTGATTAACGAGCCCTTTACACCAGTTCTGCCTGTGCAATACCGTGACTGAACCGATATATTGGTGCGTTACGACCACGCCGACCTCGCGGAGCATCGTCACGTTCCGGATCGGCTGGCTGGTGCCAGTTATCGGTCAATCCGACACCCGGTAAGAGAGGCCGCATGGTTGCCCGGAGTTCGCCGCTGCGCGGTGCGCCGTGACCGTCCGCCTGCTCACGAACATCGGACGGCTCTGGACCGGATCTGAAGTCTTGAGCAATGCGGCGATCTTGTCGAAGGACGAGCGCATCGCCTGGGTCGGACCGGCCTCTGAGCTGCCGGGCAGCATTCCGGGCGTGGTCCACGACATCGTGGACGTCGATCAGGTGGAGAACCTGGGGGGCGCCCTGGTCACGCCCGGCCTGATCGACTCGCACACTCACCCGGTCTACGCCGGCAACCGATGGGCCGAGCTGGCCATGCGGTCCGGCGGCTCGTCAGCGGCCGAGATCGTGGCGGCCGGCGGCGGCGATGCGTCCACCGTGACCATTACCAGGGGCACCGACCCGTGGACATTGTGCAGCGGCGTCCGGGAGCGGCTGGGCGCCTGGCTGCGCAGCGGCACCACGACTGTCGAGGCGAAAACCGGTTATCACCTCACCAGGGACGGCGAACTGGCGGACGTGCGGCTGCTGCGCTCGCTCGAGAAGGAACCGGGCATGCCGCGCGTGCACGTGACGTTCCTGGCCGCCAATGCCGTGCCACCGGAGTTCTTCGGCCGTCGCAGCGATTACGTGGATGCGGTCGGCAACTGGTGCGCGGACGCGGCCGCGGCCGGCGCGGACAGTGTCGACGCCTATTGCGACGAGGGCAGGTTCACTGCCCGGGAGGCGGCCTGGATCCTGGCCGCCGGACGTGCGGCTGGCCTTCAGCCGCGGGTGCATGCCTGCGGTAGTGGCCAGAGTGGCGCTGCCCTGCTCGCTGCCGAGATCGGCTGTGCGTCGGCCGACCTGCTGCTCGGCACGGGTGACGAGGACGTAGCGGCACTAGCCTCAGCCGGAGTAGTGGCGGTGCTGTGCCCGGCAGCCGGATCTGACTCGCGTCGGCAACCCCCGGCGCGAGCCCTGCTCGACAAGGGTGTCCCAGTCGCGCTCGGCTCGGCCCATTCGCCGGGCGGGAACGGCATCACCTCGATGTCGCTAGTGGTCAGCCTGGCGGTCGCGGTGTTCGGGATGAGCGTGACCGAGGCGCTGCGCGCCGCGACGGTGGGCGGGGCGCAAGCCTTGCGCGCGGCCGACCGCGGCGCGATGGCGCGAGGCCGGCTCGCTGACATCGTGGCCTGGGATGCCGACCACGAGGGTGCCTTCGGCTGGTCTTACGGCCTGAAGCCGGTTAAGGTCTGGCGCGGCGGCGAGCCTGTCACGCCGTAGCGGCGAGCTTGTTACGCCGTAGCGAGCCTGTCAGGCCGTGGGGCGCATTCCGGTCGCTCGTGGCATAGTGCGTGCATGGCATCGAGCGCCCAGCGGCCGGGGCCGCCGGTCACCCTCGCCGGACCCCCGACTCCGGTGACCGTAATCGTCGGCGAGGAGGAACTGCTCGTCGAGCGGGCCGTCAGCGCTGCTGTCGCGCTCGCCGCCGCGGCCGGTGCTGCGGCGCTCGCTGATGACGGCGGGACCGGCGCCGATGTCCACGACGTTGCTGCCGCCGGGCTGACGGTTGGCGAGCTGTCGGGCCTGACCGCGCCGTCGCTGTTCGGCGGCGGAAGTGTCGTGGTGGTCCGGTCTGCTCAGGACGCGGCGAAAGATCTGTCCGCTGCGCTCGTGCGGCTGGCCACCTCGCCGGGGCCGGAGGTCTTCCTGATCGTGACCCATTCGGGCGGTGCCAAGAACAAGACGCTGCTGGCTGACCTGCTCAAGGCTGGCACGAAGCGAATGGACTGCCCGAGTATCAAGCGGTTCGGCGACCGGATGGACTTCCTGCGTGGTGAGTTCCGGCTGCAGGGCCGGAAGGCCGACGATGCGGGCCTGCGGGCGCTGCTGGACGCGGTCGGGACTGACCTGCGTGAGCTGGCCGCGGCGTGCAGCCAGTTGTCAGCGGACACCACCGGCGTCATCAACCAGTCCGTCGTGGCCCGCTATTACCAGGGCAGAGCCGAGGCGACAGGCTTCTCCGTCGCCGACAGGGCCTGCGAAGGCAATCTGGCCGCCGCGCTCGAGCAGCTTCGGTGGGCGCTGGCGACGGGAACCTCTCCGGTGCTGATCTCCAGCGCGCTGGCGCAGGGCCTGCGAACACTGGGCCTGGTCGGCTCAGTCGGCCGTGGATTGAGCCCGAACGCGCTCGCGGCCGAGCTCGGGATGCCGTCGTGGCGGATCGACAGGGCTCGCCAGCAGCTTTCGGGCTGGACGTCGGCCGGGCTGGCGAAAGCGCACACGGCGGTGGCCGAGGCCGATGTCCAGGTCAAGGGTGAAGGCGCGAGTGCTGGCTATGCCCTGGAGCGAGCGATCGGGGCGATCGTCGCCTGCCGCTCCGACCGCTCCTAACCGGCGCGCGACCGGATCCGCCAAATCTGGTGGCTGCCGACCTCAAGCTCTCTGCCCCCGCGAGACCAGCTTCTGCGTCGAGCATTCCGCGACAACAGCGCGAATCCTGCGCCGCGACCAGGGGAAGTACGATGCGAGCCACGGCCGAGAGGCGGGAGGAACGTGACCAGAGTTCTTGTGGTCGCCGTGCTTACGGTGGGCTTGGCCGCTGGATGTGCATCAACTGTCGTTCAGCCTGGAAAGTCTCCTGGCCCGGGCACAAGCAGCAGTCCGGCATCGAGTTCATCGGTGCAGGCCGGCCCGGCGCATGTCGTGGCGTCGCACTGGGCGGTGACCCACGCTGGTGGCAGTGCTGTCGCGGCCGCCGTCGGCGCCGGGCGCCTGTGGGTCGCCTACTACCGTTCAACCCAGCCCGCTTCGCGCAGCACTGGCGAACTCGTGGGCTATGGCCTGCAAAACGGCCATGCCGAGGTGAGCGTGACTATTGGGGGAGCCCCAGTAGCCGTAGCGGTGTCGGGTTCCAACATCTGGGTCGCCGACGGTGTTGGTGATGGCTCCCCGCCTGCACCGGTGGGCATGAACATGGTTCTCGACTTCGCGCCGGATGGCCGGCTAACCGCATCCTTCCGCGTGCCGGGACCGCAGGCGCTTGCGGCCATCGGGAACAGTGCATGGGTGTACTCCAGCCGGGGAGGCCAGGCGATGGTGACCAAGCTGACCGCGGGAGGGGTCTCAGCCCCTGCCGGGCTAGTCCTGCCCGGAAGCTCGGCTGCCGGAGCATTCGGCGCCAGCCCGCTGCTGGCATGCGGAGCCAATGTCTACGCCGTCTCTATGGGCCAGCCATCTGGCCCTACGTTCGTGAGCCGACTCGGCGCTCGTCGTGCTTCTGTTGTCACTACAGTGCGTGCAGCTTCGTATGTCCCGTCGCTGGCGTGCAGCCCTCACGGCCAGCCAGTATTGCTGTTGCCAGGCCAGACGCCTGTCCTGCTAGAGGGCAAATCCTTCCACCCCGTCTCGATCAAGAGCGGGCCCGCAGCGGTAATCGCTGGCTCAGGGGGGCTTGTATGGCTGGTAGACGATCAGGACGGAACCTTGGATATCGCAACCCTCGCGAACGCCAGCAGCCCAGCCAGCAGGACCCTGATACAGCACGAAGCCATTACCCCGCTCCTTGTAGCCGCAAGCGCACGCGACCTATGGGTGGTCCTGCCGAGCATCGCCTCTAACTACGTAACCCTTCACGTGGAGCGCATGACCGAGGGCTAGTCGGCTAGTCGAGTCCTACGGCGTGGCGGCGCCGGCTCCGTCGGCGGCGCCTCAGCTCGCTGGGTGTCAGCGCAACCGTGGTCATGTACTCGTGGATGCGCCCCGGTAGCGCCGACTGGCACGAGCCGGGAAGCGTTCTTAGCGGACTTGAATGGGGCGCCAGCGACCATGCCCGAGGATGTTGGCTAGAGGTTAGTGGGCGCGTTGTGCAGGTCGCGGACGTCGATCGTCCGGTCGGTGTGCACCGCGTCGGCCAGTCGGCGGTCGTGGGTGACCAGGATCAGCGTCCGTGAGTAGCCGGCGAGTGCTTGCTCTAGCTGCTCGATCGCCTCGATGTCCAGGTGATTAGTCGGCTCGTCCAGCACCAGGAAGTTGACCCGGCGGGCCTGCAGCAGCGCCAGCCCGGCCCGGGTTCGCTCACCGGGCGAGAGCGCGCTGGCCGGCCGGAGTGCCGCGTCGCCGCGCAGCCGGAACTTGGCGAGCAGCGTCCTTGCCTCCTCGTCCCCCGGAAGTCCAGCGGTTGCCCGGACTACCTCCACAACCGGCCGGCCGGTGGCGAATTCACGCCGGGTCTGATCGAGTTCACCGAACACGACGCTCGGGCCCGCGTAGCGCTGGCCGGCCGACAGCGGAACCCGGCCGAGCAAGGCGTCGACCAGCGTGGTCTTGCCCGCGCCGTTCGGGCCGGTGATCCGGATCCGGTCGGCTGGGCCGATGGTCAGGGTGACCGGGCCGAGTGTCACCTCGCCCCGGCTGACGATCGCGCCGGTCAGCGAGACCGCGACCGCGCCGGCCCTGCTGGCACCGCCGATGGACAGCTGCAGGTGCCACGGCTCGCGGACCTCGGCCGGCGCATCGGCGTCGAGACGGCTGATGGCCTTGTCTATCCTGGCGGCCGCGCCGCCAGTATTCTGCGCGGTCGCCAGGTGGTGGGCCCGGCTGTTCTTATCCGGGTCGTCGCGGTAGCTGCGCGCGCTGGTGGCTCGCTGCGCTCCGGACCTGGCCCACTGCCGCTGCCGGCGGGCCGCGTCGGTCAGCTTGTCGCGCTCGGCCTCGTAGGCCGAGTACGCGTCGGCTGCCCGCCGCCTGGCCAGTTCGCGCTCGGCCAGGTAGGCGTCCCAGCCGCCGGCGAACATCGAGCCGTGCCGGGTGAACTCGTCTAGTTCCAGGATCTGGCTCGCGGTCGCGGCGAGCACTGCCCGGTCGTGACTGACCAGGGCGAGCCCTGCCCTGCTCCGGCGCAGGTGCGCCTCAAGCAGCGCTAGGCCGACGTCGTCCAGGTCGTTGGTCGGCTCGTCGAGCAGCAGGATCTCGGGCTGGGCCAGCAGCACCGCGGCCAGGCCGAGGCGGGCCTGCTGGCCGCCGGAGAGCTCCGCGGCGGTCCGGTCTAGCAGGGTGTCCGGCAGGCCAAGTTCGGCGGTGACCTGGGCCATGCGCTCCGGCAGGTCGGCTCCGCCCAGGCCGAGCCAGCGCTGCAAGGCCGCATCGTAGGCGTCGTCGGCGCCCGCGTCGCCCCGGCTTAGCGCCGACAGCGAGGCATCAAGGGCCGCCTGCGCGGCCGCGACCCCGGTGCGCCGGGCGAGATGACCGGTCAGCGACTCGCCCGGCCTGATGTCGGGCTCCTGGGCCAGCCGGAGCACCGTAGTGCCAGCCGGTGCCCTGGTCACGATGCCGGCGTCAGGCTCGAGCTCGCCGGCCAGCACCTTGAGCAAGGTTGACTTGCCGACGCCGTTCGGGGCGATGACTCCGATGCGGTCCCCGGACCCGATGCTGACGCTGACGGCGTCCAGCACGGTGATGCTGCCGAACGAAACGCTGACGTTGACTGCTGCCAGCGTGGACATGAAGTCACTCCCGGCTCGCGGCTGTCCTCAGTATCGGCGAGAGTACCGGCGAGCCAGCCGCCAGAAACCCGAGCGGCAGGGGCGGCTAGGCGCTCTTGACCTGCTCAGCCCGCTTGGCGATGGCCGACTTGCGGTTGGCAGCCTGGTTCTTGTGAATAACGCCCTTGCTGACGGCCTTGTCCAGCTTGACGGCGGCGGCCCGCATCGTGGCCACGGTGGCCTCAGCGTCGCCGGCGCCCGCAGCTTCGCGGAACTTGCGCACTGACGTCCTCAGCTCGGACTTGACCGCCTTGTTACGCAGGCGGGCCTTCTCGTTCTGCTTGTTGCGCTTGATCTGCGACTTGATGTTTGCCACGCGAATGCCTCGCTCAGTCTGTCCAAGATGTCTGGTGGTGCCGGCACGAGCCGCAGGCAGGCGGTTCGCGGCATCGTGCCCGGCTATACGCGGGCATGCAGGCAGCCAGCACGCAAGGATAGCCGAGATCCGCCCCGTCACTCAAACCGATAGCCCCCGTACCGGCCCAGAACCGGATTGCCCGGCACCGCAGCTGGTGGCGAGGGCATCGACCCCGGCATGCAACGATAGACGCTGAGACGATCTGCGGCCGCGCCGGCCTCCTCGGCTGCACGGCGCCCTGAGGTACCGGCGGAGCCACGGCGGCCCGGAGCCAGCGGCCGCGCCCAGTCGGCCGCTAGCCGGCGCCCTACTATCTGGCGGAGCCCTGTGTCATCAACGTCGCAGCAGCAGGCTGATCGGCTGCCCGCGCCCGAGCCCGCCCGCACGCCGCAGCCGATCATCCGCAACTTCTGCATCATCGCGCACATCGATCACGGCAAGTCCACGCTTGCCGACCGGATGCTGCAGCTGACCGGGGTCGTCGACGCCCGGCAGATGCGCGCCCAGTACCTGGACCGGATGGATATCGAGCGGGAACGCGGAATTACCATCAAATCCCAGGCGGTCCGGCTGCCGTGGCGTGGCGCCGATGGCAACCAGTATGTGCTGAATCTCATCGACACCCCTGGCCACGTCGACTTCACTTACGAGGTGTCCCGGTCGCTGGCCGCGTGCGAAGGCGCGATCCTGCTGGTCGACGCCGCCCAGGGCATCGAGGCGCAGACGCTGGCCAACCTTTACCTGGCCCTGGAAGCCGACCTGCACCTGATCCCGGTGCTCAACAAGATCGACCTGCCCGCGGCCCAGCCGGAGAAGTACGCGGCCGAGCTGGCGAACATCATCGGCTGCGCCCCCTCCGACATCCTTCGGGTGTCGGCGAAGACCGGCGAGGGCGTCACCGAGCTGCTCAACGCCGTGGTCGAGCAGGTTCCGCCGCCGTCCGGCAACCCGGACGCCCCGGCCAGGGCGCTGATCTTCGACTCCGTCTACGACACCTACCGCGGTGTGGTCACTTACGTCCGGGTGGTCGATGGCCGCCTGTCCAGACGCGAGCGGACGCTGATGCTGTCCACCAGGTCAGTGCACGAGACGCTGGAGATCGGGGTGATCTCACCGGAGCCGGTGCCGTCCGACGGGCTGGCCGCCGGCGAGGTGGGCTACCTGATCACCGGCGTCAAGGACGTCCGGCAAGCCCGCGTCGGCGACACGCTGACGACGCTGGCGTCGCCGGCGACCGAGCCGCTGCCTGGCTACGGTGACCCTAAGCCGATGGTGTTCTCCGGCCTGTACCCGGTCGACGGCGACGACTACCCCGAGTTGCGTGACGCGCTGGACAAGCTGCGGCTGAACGACGCGTCGCTGGTCTACGAGCCGGAGACCTCTACCGCGCTCGGCTTCGGTTTCCGCTGCGGCTTTCTCGGCCTGCTGCACATGGAGATCATCCGGGAGCGGCTGGAGCGCGAGTTCGACCTGGTGCTGATCTCCACCGCGCCGAACGTGGTGTACCGGGTTGTCGCTGAGTCCGGCGTCCAGGCGGTCGTCACGAACCCGAGCGAGTTCCCCGAGGGCAAGATCAGCCAGGTCTTCGAGCCGGTCGTCCGGGCCACGATCCTGGCCCCCGCCGACTTCGTGGGCGCGATCATGGAACTGTGCCAGGGCCGCCGCGGCATCCTGCTCGGCATGGAGTACCTGTCCGCGGACCGGGTCGAGATCCGGTACACGATGCCGCTTGGCGAGATCATTTTCGACTTCTTCGACCAGCTCAAGTCGCGCACCCGCGGTTACGCGTCGCTGGACTACGAGCCCGCCGGCGAGCAGGAAGCCGACCTGGTCAAGGTTGACATCCTGCTGCAGGGCGTGCCGGTCGACGCGTTCAGCCAGATCGTGCACGCGGATAAGGCGCGCGAGTACGGGCTGAGCATCACGGCCAAGCTCAGGGAACTCATCCCGCGGCAGCAGTTCGAGGTCCCGATCCAGGCCGCGATCGGCTCGCGGATCATCGCCCGCGAGAACATCCGCGCGCTGCGCAAGGACGTGCTCGCCAAGTGCTACGGCGGCGACATCACCCGCAAGCGCAAGCTGCTGGAGAAGCAGAAGGAAGGCAAGCGCCGGATGAAGGTCATCGGCCGGGTCGAGGTGCCGCAGGAAGC
>DAHVAR010000099.1 GCA_027314515.1 Actinomycetota bacterium | reverse complement strand
CGGCTCGGTCATCGGCAGGAACGCGGTCGTCGGCGCCGGCGCCGTGGTTCGCGGCAAGGTGCCTGACTACGCGGTGGTGGGCGGCGTGCCGGCCAAGGTCCTGCGGGAGTACGTGCCCGGCGCTGGCTGGGCCGCGCCGATCGGCTGACCGGCTCACAGAACGAACGGCGGGCGTTCTTGATGATAGGTTTGCGACGTTAGGTCGCCATTGCCAGGCCATTCTGAGCGTGGCAGTGCGCCTTTGATCAAGAAAGGCACACGAGATTGACTACGGACAGCGCTCCGGTACCACAGGCGCAGCGTGATGTCGCGGGCCCACCTGCGGCGCCATCCTCCTTCGATACCTCCGTCGCCCATCCCGCCAGGGTTTATGACTACCTGCTAGGCGGCAAGGAAAACTACGAGGCCGACCGGGAAGCTGCCGAGCGACTCATCGCGATCAGCCCGAATGTGGTGCCGTCCGTCCGCGCCAACCGGGCATTCCTTCGCCGCGCAGTGCAGTACCTGGCCGCCGAGGCGGGGATCCGCCAGTTCCTGGACATCGGGACGGGCCTGCCGACCGCGGAGAATACCCACCAGGTGGCTCAGGCGATCGCGCCGGAGAGCCGGGTCGTGTACGTGGACAACGATCCGATCGTGCTCGCCCACGCCCGCGCGCTGCTGACCAGCGCGCCCGCGGGCGCTACCGCCTTTATCAGTGCCGACCTGGGAGACACCGACGCGATCTTGCGCGAGGCGGCCGGAACGCTGGACTTCAGCAAGCCCATCGCGGTCATGCTGCTATGCATCATGCAGTACGTTCCGGACTCGGCCGGCCCGCACCAGCTCGTTTCCAGGTTGATGACCGCGGTGTCGCCGGGCAGCTACCTGACAATGTCGGACACGACCAGGGACATCCAGTCCGAGCAGATGATGGCCGGTGCCGCGCAGTACAACGCGCGGCTAGGGACCAACGTATTCACGCCGCGAACGCGCGCCGAGATCGCGGCGTTCTTCGATGGCCTGGCTCTCGTCGAGCCGGGCCTGGTACCGCTGCCGCAGTGGCGAGGCGACGCCGATCCCGAGCAGGTCATACCCATGTACGCGGCGATGGCCCGCAAGCCGTAGGCCGTCGGAGTGAGTCTGCTGCAAGCAGATTGACTGGCTACTGACCGGTCGGCTGGGCAAGGGTGGGGCATGCGCGACTTCCGGTTCTCGTTCAACATCTTCGGCATCGGCACCCGGCAGGCCTTCATCGACGAATGCCGCGAGGCCGAAGGCTACGGCTACGACACCGTCTTCGCTGCCGATCACGTCGGCATTCCCGCGCCGTTCCCGCTGCTGGTCGCGGCCGCGGATGCCACCAGGCGACTCCGGGTCGGCACCCTGGTGCTCAACGTGCCGTTCTGGAATCCGGCACTGCTAGCCAGGGAGATTGCGACCGCAGACACCCTCACCGACGGCAGGCTCGAGGTCGGCCTCGGCTCCGGGCACATGAAATGGGAGTTCGATGAGGCCGGCATCGAATGGCTGCCGGCCGCCGCCAGGGCGGCCAAGCTGGCGGAAATGATCAGCGAGCTGCGCCGCCGCTTTGGCGCCGACCCGGCACGGCTGAGGCCGGGCACGGCAGCACTCAAACCGGTTCAGCGGGCAGGGTTCGGCGGGCTCGGGCCGCCGTTGCTGGTCGGCGGCACGAGCGACTCGGTACTGCGGATAGCGGCGGAGCACGCGCAGGTCGTCGGGGTGGCCGGTACCTACCAGGTCAAGGGGCAGCCACCGGGCACCTTGCGGCTGGCCAGCCGGACCGAGGCGGACGAGCGCATGCGGTTCGCCCGCACCTGCGCCGGCGCGCGTGCCGCAGAAATCGAGTGGCACCTCCTCGTCCAGGTGGTGATCGTGACCGACGACCGGAACGCCGCCGCCCAGGGACTGATCGCCGAGCAAACGGCCGCGGCCGAGAAGGCCGGCGTGACCGATGAGCGCGCCCTGCTGACTGTCGAGGAGGCGCTGGAGACCCCCTACCTGCTGATCGGAACGGTCGAGGAGATCGCAGCCCAGTTGCGGCTCAGCCGCGAGCGCTGGGACTTCTCGTACATCACGGTGCACGAGCCGTATATGCGCACGTTCGCCCCGGTCATCGAGCGGCTGCGCGGCGGGTAGCGGCTGCGCGGCGGGCAGCGGCCGCACTCGTCACCGGCCGGCGGCTGTCCGGGGATCCTGCCAGGCCCGGCGAGCCTGCCAGGTCCGGCACGAAGGTCTCGCCGCGCAGCGCACGGCCGACTAGGTCGGCCGCGCGTGCGGTGTCCACGAGACGTCGGCCCTCGGTCTGATACGCGGCCAGTACCGCGGCAAGACCGGCTGGCGGCAGGTCGTCGCCAAGCTCGGCCCGCGCGCTCCGGTAGCCCTGGCGGGCGCCCTCCACGCATGCAGCCAGGTGGTGCCTGGCAAGTGTCGCCAGCGCCACGGGATGGCGGACCAGCACGCCGTGCAGCCGGTAATCCGGCGGTACGACGTCGAGCAGCCAGTTCACGGCCGTCTGCTCGAATCCGGGCGTGCCCGGCGGGTGCACGCCCTCAGGCCACCCGGTGGGCACGAATGCTGCCGTCACAGTGCCAGCGTAGCTGTTATCGAACAAAGTATCTATACGTTAATCTGACCACAGGCCGCAGTGGTACCTATAGGCCAGCCGCGGGCAGTGCTCAGGAGCTGACCAGCACCGAATACAATGAGGTCCGGCCGTGATCGCGGCGCTTCCCTCAGTTACCGGAGCCTTTCCGCCATGCCTGCCAGCCCTGCACCTGCTAGCCCTGCCTCAGCGACCGCAGGGCCCGCCGCGGGCGGGTCCGGCGGCCAGCTCGCGAGGCGCGACGACCTCCGCAACGTCGCGATCGTCGCACACGTCGACCATGGCAAGACCACACTCGTCGACGCCATGCTCTGGCAGTCCGGCGCGTTCCGGGTCGGCGCGCAGATAGCCGAGCGGGTCCTGGACTCCGGCGACCTGGAGCGCGAGAAGGGCATCACGATTCTGGCCAAAAACACCGCAGTCCGGCACGGCGGGATGACGATCAACATCATCGACACGCCTGGTCACGCCGACTTCGGTGGCGAGGTCGAGCGCGGGCTGTCGATGGTCGACGGTGTCATCCTGCTCGTCGACGCCAGCGAAGGGCCACTGCCGCAGACCAGGTTCGTGCTGCGCAAGACCCTCGAGGCGAAGCTCCCGGTGATCGTGGTGATCAACAAGGTCGACCGGCCGGACGCCCGGATCGCCGAGGTCGTGGACGCGTGCTATGAGCTGTTCCTGGATCTGGACGCCAGCGAGGACCAGATCGAGTTCCCGATCGTCTACGCCTCGGCGCGGGCCGGCCGTGCGTCGCTCAACCGTCCCGCGGACGGCACCTTGCCCGACTCAGACGACCTCGAGCCACTGTTCGCCGTGCTACGGGAGACGGTGCCTGCACCGGCCTACGATCCGGCGGCGCCGCTGCGAGCCTGGGTGACCAACCTGGACGCCTCTTCCTACCTCGGCCGGATCGCGCTCTGCCGGATGTTCAGCGGCGAGATCCGGAAGGGCCAGCAGGTCGCCTGGTGCCGCAGGGATGGTTCGGTCGAAAGGGTGAAGATCACCGAGCTGTTCCTCACCGAAGCGCTCGACCGGGTGCCCACGCAGGCCGCCGGGCCCGGCGACATCATCGCGGTATCCGGCATCGCGGACATCATGATCGGCGAGACGCTGGCTGATCCGGACGACCCGCGGCCGCTGCCGCTGATAACCGTCGACGAGCCGGCCATCTCGATGACGATCGGCATCAATACCTCTCCGCTCGTCGGCCAGGTCAAGGGCGCGAAGCTCACGGCGCGCATGGTGAAGGACCGGCTTGACCGCGAACTGGTGGGCAACGTGTCGCTGAACGTGCAGCCGACGCAGCGTCCCGACACCTGGGAAGTCCAGGGTCGCGGAGAACTTGCGCTGGCGGTTCTGGTCGAGACGATGAAGCGGGAGGGCTACGAGCTGACAGTCGGCCGGCCGCAGGTCGTGACGCGGCTGATCGACGGCAAGGTGCACGAGCCAGTCGAGCGGCTGACGGTGGACTGCCCCGAAGAGTACCTGGGCACGGTCACCTCGCTGCTGGCCCTGCGGAAGGGCCGGATGGACAACTTGTCCAACCACGGCACCGGCTGGGTCCGGCTCGATTTCACCGTGCCGGCCCGCGGCCTGATCGGCTTCCGCACCCAGTTCCTCACCGAGACTCGCGGTACCGGCATCGCGCACCATGTGTTCGAGGGTTTCGAGCCGTGGTCCGGCGAGATGCGCGCCCGGCCTACCGGGTCGCTGGTGGCTGACCGCAGCGGCGTCGCGACCGCCTATGCGATGTTCGCGCTGCAAGAGCGCGGCAGCCTGTTCGTAGAGCCCGGCACAGAGGTGTACGAGGGCATGATCGTCGGCGAGAACTCGCGGTCGGACGACATGGACGTCAACATCGCCAAGGAGCGCAAGCTCACCAATGTTCGCCAGTCGGCGGGTGAGGAACTGGAGCGACTGATACCGCCCCGGCTGCTCAGCCTGGAGCAGGCGCTGGAATTCTGCGCCGACGACGAGTGCGTCGAGGTGACGCCGACCGCTGTGCGCATGCGGAAGGCCGTTCTCGACGCCAAGGAACGCGGCAGGCAGCGCGGGCGGCGCGCCCGCGAGTCGCAGTAGCGCCATGCCACGCCGGGCTAGGCGCTGGCCGGCAGATCTGGGTGCGGCCGGGAGGCGGCCTCGCTCTGAGTGATCAGCTGGCAGACGGCCGCGAGCCGCAGTGACACCCAGTCGCCAGCGTCCGCTGATGCGGCCGGCTGCCAGCCGTCGCTGAGGGCGGCCCGGACGAATCCGGACGCGTAATGCAGCAGGAGCTCACGCGGCACGGCCGGCTCGGCGTACCGCGCGCTGTCGGCAAAAGGCACGTCCGGGCACGGCGGCTGAGCCGGAGCCGGTTCTGGCGTGCCGCGCCTGGTCGGCGCATCACCGGAGTGGCTCCCCGGATCAGGTCGCTCCACCGCCGACAGCCGCTGGCAAGCGCGAAGCTCGGCACGGACGGCGGCCACGTGCTGATCAAGCTCGGCGACGACCCCGCCGCCGGCCGCCGCAGCCCGGTCTAGCGCGATCTGACCGACATGTCCGGCTAGCCGGAGGGCGGCCGGAGACAATGGCGCGGCGGGGTCTGCCATATCACGACGATACCCGCAATATGGACTAACAGTGCCAGATCGTTAGTCCGCCGCGGTCGGGTCCGGGGCAGCCGGGCGGCGAGGCCGGGACGGGCTGGTCAGGGCAGCTCACCTGACCTTGAGGTAGATGATGCTGCCCAGGCCGAACACGAAGCAGTAGATGGCAAACGGGGTCAGCGTGCGGGTCTGGAAGTACCTGACCAGGAACCGGACTGAGATGTAGGCGCCGATGCCGGACAGGATGCTGCCGACCAGGATGGGGCCGTACATCCCGTGCCCCTTCTGGATCAGGTTGGGTACCTTCAGCGCTCCCGCAGCCAGGATGACCGGGGTGGCAAGCAGGAACGCGAACCGGGCCGCGTCCTCCCTCGACAATCCGCGGAACATGCCCGCGGCCATGGTCACGCCGTCCCGGCTGATGCCCGCCAGCAGCGCCAGGATCTGCGCCGAGCCGATGATCAGGGTCTGCGCGAAGTCCAGCGCCGACAGGCGACGATCCGCCCGCACGCCCGCCGCGGTCTGCGCCGCTCGCGCCGTCTTCGGATCAGGTTTCACGGCGGCGTGGCTGCCGTGGCCGGGCCTTCGGGGCGGCGGACCGGCGATGCCATCTGCTGCGGCTGCCAGGCCGACGGCAGCCGGCTCATGCTGGACCCGGGCCGGTGCCATCGCTTGCCGTCGTTCCGCAGCCACGTCCGCATCGGCCTGCCGGGATTTCCTGGTCCTGAATTTCTCCCCCGCGAACAAGATCACTCCGTTGACGACCAGGAACACAGCGGCCAGGATGGGCGTTCCGAAGAGCTCCCGGAACATCTTCTCGAACAACAGGCCAGTGAGGCCGACCGGGATAGTCGCCACGATGATCATCCAGGCAAGCTTCTGGTCGGCGGTGACGATGTCCCTGTCCCGGATGGAGCTGAAGAAGCCCCGGATGATCCGCACCCAGTCACGCCAGAAATAGATCAGCAGCGCGAGCGCGGTGGCGACGTGCAGGCCGACGATGAAGGCCAGGTACGGCGACTCGGGGGCCGCGACGTTCAGCGTCTTGGCCCAGTTGCCGCCCACGAGCGCGGGGATCAGAACGTTGTGGCCCAGGCTGGACACCGGGAAAAGCTCGCTGACGCCCTGAATCAGGCCAACGACGATGGCCTCGGGATAGGTCATCAGGGGGACGTGAGACATGGCAGCCTTTCGCTCGGGCCGTCGGGGCGCGCCGCTTCGACGTGCGGGGCGCGCCTGTAAGAGTAGCTAAAGTTGCCGGTCGAGTTCGCCAAACCTCGCGTGCCGGGCACGGTTACAAACCCGGCCGGTCATGGGCGGGAAGCGGAAGTGCTCGCGGCAGGCCCGGTTCCCGCGCGGCAGGCCCGGTTCCCGCGCGGCAGGCCAGGTTCCCGCGCGGCAGGCCAGGTTCCCGCGCGGCCTCGGGGCCGGGACGGCTGGCGGCTCGGCCGGTGATCTTCATGCCAGGCGCCGCCGGGGCTCACGGCAAACGGCGGCTCGCCGGGGCGTTCCCCGCGCGAGCCGCCGCCTGAGCTGGCCGGCAGCTGTCAGTGCCGCTTGCCCGGCACCTTCGGGGTGCCGGTGCTGCGCGGCCGCCGGGCAATCTTGCTGCCCAGCCAGACCAGCGGGTCGTACTTGCGGCCGGCCACCCGCTCCTTGAGCGGGATCAGCGCGTTGTCG
>DAHVAR010000094.1 GCA_027314515.1 Actinomycetota bacterium | reverse complement strand
CCGGCTCTGGCGAGGCGCAGCCGCCCGCGGCGCTGGCCCGGGCGCGCGGCCCGCAGTCTGGGACGCCGCGACCGGCGGCGCTCTTGCTGACCTACCTGCATGCGAAGCAACCCCTTCTAGTGTTCTGTGTTTGCTGGTTAGGAGTTGACGCCGCTGTCGCGTCCGGCCACGCCGGCCACGATGTGGCGCTGGAGCAGAAGGAACAGGATCACGATGGGAGCCAGTGCCAGCACCACCGCTGACGTGAGCTTTCGCCAGTTCGCCTCGAAGGTCTGCATGTAGTGGCTGAGCGCCACTTCAATGGGCTGGACGGAGTGCGACGTGGTCATGATGAGCGGCCACTGGAACTGGTTCCATGCGGTGATGAAGGTGAGCAGCGCCACGGTGACCACGGCGGGCCGGGCCAGCGGCAGCGCGACCTTCCAGATGTACCGGAAGTGGCCAGCCCCTTCGAGCCGGGCCGCCTCCCAGTAGGCACGCGGAAGGCCCTTGAAGAACTGCCGGAACAGGATTACCCCGAAGGTGCTTGCGGCGAACGGGATGATCTGCACCGTGTAGGTGTCGAGGATGTGCAGGTGGAGCGCCACTGCGTACTGCGGGATGAGCAGTGCCTGGGTCGGCATCATGATGACGGCGAGGATCAGGAAGAAGAAGAATCCGCTGCCGCGAAAGCGCAGCTCGGCGAGCGCGTAGCCGGCCATGGCCGAGGTGGCGATGACCAGCACGACCGTCGAGCAGGCGATGAAGAACGTGTTGAGCATGTAGTGCAGCCAGTTCGTGTGCTCGAGCACGTAAGCGAAGGCGCCGGTGTGGAAGGCGGGGACAAAGTCCGGCGGGATCGAGAAGACTCCGCCGTGGGAGTTGAACGCTGTGACCAGGACCCAGTAGAGGGGGAAGGCAAAGAGCGTTGCGATCGCGACCACAAGCGCCCAGCGCAGGGAACGCGCGGTCAGTGCGGCAAGCGCGGCCGAACCGATCCGCCGGGGCCGGGACGATGTGGGGCCGGCTGCCGCCGGGATTCTTGTTTTCATCGGTAGAAGACCAGCCGGTTGGAGATCAATTTCTGGACCAGCGTGAGCGCCAGGATGATGAGGAAGAGCACGAGGCTCATGGCCGCCGCGAGACTGAAGTGGTCGTAGGTAAACCCGGTCTGGTAAATCAGCAGCGCGTCGGTGGTCGTCGAGTTGGCCGGCCCGCCGGCGCCGCCGTGCGGTCCCCCGGTCATCGTGTAAATCTGGGAGAAGGCCTGCCAGCTATTGACCGTGGCGAGGATCACCACGAAGAAGGTCGTGGGAGAGAGCAGCGGCCAGACGATCCGGGTGAAGATCCTGCGCCGTGACGCGCCGTCGAGCTGGGCGACCTCCATCAGCTCGCGGGGAACGTTCGCCAGCCCGGCCAGAAAGATGATCACGTAGAGGCCGAGCGAGTGCCATAGCCCGTCGATCATCACGGCAGGCAGTGCCCAGGTGGTGCTGCCGAGCCAGCCGAGAGCGGGCAGATGCAGCGACCTGAGCACGAAGTTGGCCAGCCCGAATTGCGGATTGAAGATCCAGACCCAGATGACCGACGTGGCGACCACGGGGGTGACGTGCGGCAGGAACACCGCGGACCGCCAGATCCCGCCCCGCCTGGCGGTGACAGCTTCGCGCAGCACCAGCGCGATCCCTAGCGACAGGAAGACCGTTGCCGGGATCATCACCACCGTGTAGTACGCGGTGGTGACCAGCGAGTGGAAGAACAGCGGCTGCTGCAGCAGGATCCGGAAGTTGCGCAGGCCAACGAAGGTCGTGGCGGAGGACAGGATGCCCCAGTGGAAGAAGGAGATGTAGATAAGAAAGATCGCCGGGATGTAGCAGAAGACGGTGAAGACAATGATTGCGGGCGCAAGCATGCCGTAGGCCACCATGCTGTCTTTGGCCTGGCGCAGCCGGGCGGACCAGGGAACGCGAGTGCTCCTGCGGGCCTGCGTAGTCACGCCGTCCCGGCGAAGTGGCGGCGCTTGGCTGACCGACTCGCTCACGTCAGCACCCCGACCTGCTGGCCTGCCGCTCGGCGCGCGAGCCGGTCGCCGGTCGCCGCGTCGAACAGATGGGTTCGGACGGCGCTCGCCGCGAGTTCTATCCGGCCGCCGCGCTGGACCGGTGCCTTCGCGTCCAGCCGGGCGATCACCGGATTGCCGTCACCGAAGGAACCATGCACCAGCAGATGGCTGCCCATGTGCTCGAGGAAATCGACGTGGCAGGACAGCACGGCCTCGCCAGCAAGGCAGCGGTCGTCCGCGCTCTCGCCATGATCTGCGTGGCCGCCGTGAGCGGTGGCTGGGTCGCCGGCTCGGGTGCTCACGATGGCGAAGTGCTCGGGCCGGATGCCGATTGTGACCATCTCTCCGGCCTTGACTGGCGGCGGCAGCAATGCGGCTGGCAGCCGCAGCGAGCCGCCCAAGATCACCGTGTCTCCGGCTTCCTCAATCGGCAGCGTCCACAGATTCATGCCCGGCGAGCCGAGGAAACGGGCGACGAACGTGTCGGCGGGAGTGTCGTAGACGGTGGCGGCGTCTCCGACCTGATGGATCCTGCCCTCGTGCATGACCACGATCCGATCGGCAAGGGTGAGAGCCTCGCTCTGATCGTGGGTGACGTACACGGTGGTGATCCGGAGCTTCTGGTGCAGCCGGGCGATTTCGAGGCGCATCCGGTCGCGCAGGTTCGCGTCGAGGTTGGACAGTGGCTCGTCCATCAGGAACACGGCCGGCTTGCGGACGATGGCCCGGCCAAGCGCGACCCGCTGCCGCTGCCCGCCAGATAGCTCCTTCGGCCTGCGGGACAGCAAGTGGTCGATCTCGAGGAGTTTGGCGGTGTCCTGAATGCGACGCCGTTCCTCGAGCCGGGCGGTGCGGCCGGCGGTGCGGCCGTGGCTGGACCGGTCCCGGCGCCTCGCGGCCAGGCCGAACCCGAGATTGCCAGCGACAGTCATGTGCGGATACAGAGCGTAGTTCTGAAACACCATCCCGATATTGCGGCGGTCCGGCGGTTCGCTATTCATGAGCTTGCCGCCGATCCAGATCTCGCCCTCGGTGACTTTTTCCAATCCCGCAATCATGCGGAGAATCGTTGTCTTCCCGCAGCCGGAGGGGCCGAGGAGCACAACGAACTCGCCCTCCTCGATTGCCAGGTCAACACCATTAACCACGACTTCCGGCCCGTAGGATTTCAGGAGCCCTTGCAAGCGGATCGCCGCCACGGCACCGCCCCCTGTTCTGGTTGCACACCGCACTGTCCGGCTGGCACCTGACAAACGGTAGGGAGCCGGGTTGTATTCGCCGATGTGCACCAGCAACGAAAAGCGAAACTCAGGTGAACAAAATCCTGTAGAAACATTCAGGGCGGCACGGGCAAGCCAGACGAGGCCGGAAGAACGGGCCAAGCACCGGCCCGGCACAACCGTTTGCGGGCAGATTCGCGACGATCCCGCTAGCGAGCCGGCCGCGGCTGCGCCGGGCCACTGCCCGCGTTACGCGCCGGTCGCGGCCCAGTCGTAGGCATCGCCGATCTGCTGTAGGGCGACCTTGGTCCGCGCATCGCACAGCGCGCCGCGCTGCCCAGCCAGGTAGCAGTCCCTGGCAGCGACTCCCAGCTTCTCGGCGGCTGCGTAGTTGGCGGACAGATCCGTTCCGAACATTGCCGGATCGTCGGTGGACACCGAACAGGCGATGCCGGCCGCTGCCAGCGCAGGCAGCGGGTGCTCGGCCAGCGATGCGACGACACCAGTGCGCAGGTTCGAGATCGGGCACACATCCAGCACCACGCCTCGCGCGGCCAGTTCCCGCAGCAGGCCAGGGTCGTCGGCAGCCCGGATGCCATGCCGGATCCGGTCCGCGCGCAAGGCGTCGAGCGCACCGCGTACTGACGGCGGGCCCGCCGCCTCGCCAGCGTGCGGAACCGACCCGAGCCCGCCGTCTCTCGCGATCTCGAATGCCCGCGCATAGTCTTCGGGCGGGTAGAGCGCATCCGAGCCGCCCAGGCCGATGCCGACCACGCCGCGGTCACGGTAGGCCACCGCATACCGGGCAGTCAGCTCCGCCGCTTCCAGCGGTTATCCGCCGGGAATGTCGGGCGTCAGCCTGACCTGCACGCCGTGTTGCTCGGTTGCCTGCTGCGCGCCATCGCAGTAGCCGGTGAACACCTCATCCCAGTCGCACCCGCGCGCGGCCGGCTCTGCAGGGGTGAAGATTCCCTCGACGCAGACAGCGCCGTGGCTGGCCGCCTCGGCCGCATAGTCCACCACGACCTGACGGAAGTCCCGCTCGGTACGCAGCGTCGCGGTGGTCGCCAGCCACATGTCAAGGAAATGCGCAAAGTCCCGGAAGCGATAGAGCTCGTCGAGTCCCGCTACCGAGTCCGCAGGCAGCGGCACGCTGTTGCGCCTGGCGATCTGCAGCAGCGTCGGAGCCCGGACGGTGCCCTCCAGGTGCACGTGCAGCTCGATCTTCGGGAACGTCCTGGCACCTGCTGCATCAGCTGGCACTGGCACTGCGACATGGCTCGTGAGCGCCTCCTCGATCGGAGGCGCCGTTGCCAGCTCTCGACAGGACGAGCGTGGCGGGAACACCCGTCGCAGCGCCTCTCGTCCTGCGCCGCCGAGTATGCCAGACTCCGCTGGTTATCCCGAAGCTTTTTTAGCCCGAAACGGTGCAACATCCTTCGCCTTAACCACTCCCGCCTAGCGGGTCGGACGGCGGGACGCAACGGAGACTGCGACACCCGCGATGACCAGGGTCATCGCGACCAGCATCACGGGCATGAGGTAGCCGAGCATGTGGTGAAACCGATGGCCGGGCCAGTGCCGGTATCGCGCAAGCTCGCCGAGGAAGATGGCGCCGCACGCCAGGCAGACCCCCGCCCCGATCAGCCGCTGCCCGGGCCCGAGCGGAGCGGAGCGGCGCCAGACCCGGATCCTGCTCCCCCTGGCACCGGCGAGGTCCGAGATTAGGGTCACGACGGCCAGCAGAGCCGCCAGGCCGATGAAGATGAGCAAGCCCAGGTTCAAGGCCGCAGCCTCCGGCTACCTAGCCCGTCACGCCAACGGGGCCAGGTGAGGTTTATCGCGTAGGTTTTTTAGCCCGAATCGGTGCAACATCCTTCGCCTTAACCCGAACTTGACCAGTCCCGCCGTCAGCCGGGAAGCCGCGACAGCGGGAACGGCGCGGGTATCCGCAGCTCGGTGTTGCGGTCGGTCCAGGTGCCAGGCCGAGCAGAGTCCGCGCCGATCAACGGCACGTTGGCGGCCAGTTCCCGGTGCAGCGAGGCCAGGTCGTCGCCGGTTGCCAGCACCTGCGCAGCGGCCGGGGTGTCGTGGTCGACCATCGTGCACACGATGGACAGGTAGCTGCCGCAGTCCAGGATCTCGACAAGCCTGGCCTGACAGGGCCAGTCCACGATGGCAGAGGTTGTCACCTCCCAGAACCCGCGCCGGGGAGCGTCCGGGTGGCGGCGCGCACGGACGGCGTTGGTGTGGGTATGGCCGTTCAGCCAGAGCACGACGTTGCCGAACCGGTGCAGCAGCCCAAGCAGTTCGGCGGCGCCGAGAACCGGCTCGGCCGCGGCACTCGAGCCGCCGGCCCGGCTGCTGTTGAGCGTGTCGACTCCGTGGTGGGAGAACAGGACGACGAGCCGGTCGTCGTTGCCGGTTCGCACGTCGCGCCCGTTCCCGTCGTGGAACCGCGAGTGGACCTCAGCGAGCCGGGCCTGCAGCCACCGCGCCTGGTCAGCGTCAAGGCACCCGGCCGCGCCGCCGGCCGCGCAACTGGTGTCCAGCGCGATGAAGCGCACCGCCGGGGTGTCGTAGACGTAGTAAGCGGTGGCGTCAAGCCGGTTCTGCTGAGTGAACCCGTGCCCGAACGGGCGGGCCTGCGGCCGGAAGTGCGCCTCGACGAAGTCCCGCTTGGTAATGGGCCATCGGTGCGCGTCGGCGGCCACCGTCCGGGCCGGGCCGGCCATGAACGCCTCGGGCTGCTCGGTGAAGAACTCGAGCGCGCGATCATGGTCGAAGCCGGGCGGCAGCTGCAGTGGCTTCCGGTCGCCGACGAGCGCGCTGGCGAGTGCCGGGGTGATCGTTCCGACGCCCTGGTTCAGCGCCTCGTGGTTACCGAAGCACGACAGCCACGGCATGCGCAGCCCGCCGGCCGCGAAATCGTGCAGCGCGCGCTGCAGCAACCCCGGGTGGTGCGGGAAGCCGAACTCCCGCCGGAAGAGGTCGGGGCCGTCCCCGCTCGGGCCGTCCGGCTTCCAGAACACGTCGTCGGGCCAGTCAAGCGCCTGGACTCCGGCGTAGCCGGGACCGCCGGAGTTGGCCCGCACCAGCCCGCCGTCGAACAGCGCGAGGAACATCTGCATCTCGTTCCATTGCGCGTTGTCGATGGCGTCGCCAGTAGTGATCGCAAGCTCCGGCGCCATCCCGCTGGCCGGACAGGTTACCTCGTTGACCGTGCGCAGCATCGCGTCCACGGCGTGCGCCGTCAGCGCCTCCTGCGGTCGCTGCACCGGCACGATCTCGGCGTAACGCGGATCGGCGAAGTAGCGGTTGAGGAACTCGAAGCGCGTCGGGGACTGGACGTCGGCAAGCTGGAGGTCGGTCAGATGGACGAGGCTGAGCAATGGCCGGCCGGTGCCCGGCCACGGCTCCGGCCGGGCGGCTGCATCCGGCCCGGGCACTGCCTGCGGCCGCCCGGGCACTGCCTGCAGCCCGGCTCCGGAAGTGAGCGCGGCAAAGTCGTCCCGGACCAGGTGCCGCTCGCCGCTGGCAAATGCCACAGCCCGGTACGGCGCGCTGGCTCCGCGCCGCAGCACTGGACCCCACGTCAGGGATCGGTCCGTGGTCAGCGGCGGGCGCCTGCCCGGCTCGTGCTGGCCGGCGCCGGTCACGCTCCTTCTCCGGCGCTGGTCGCGCCGTCCACCGCAACCAGAACCGGGTCTGGCCGGATCGCCAGCGTGACCCGGCTGCCAGCCGGGTGCGCCGTGGCATCTGCGGTCGCCAGTTGCGCGAGAATGGTCGTGTCGCCGAGGTCGACCGTGACCCGGCTGGTCGCGCCGAGGAAGGTCGAAGCGATCACGGTTCCGGTCAGCGGCCCTGAGTCGGCCGGATAGCCGGAGGCGAGCGTGACTGCCTCGGGACGCACCAGCGCCATGGCAGGCCCGTCGGGAGTGGAGCGGTCCATGAGCGGCAGGTCACATCCCCGCACCGTCACCACGCCCCCGCTCACGGTGCCCGCTAGCCGGTTACTCAGGCCAACGAACTCGGCGACGAACGCGGTCGCCGGGCGTGAGTAGACGTCGGTCGGCGAGGCTAGCTGCTCCAGGCGGCCGTCGCGCATGACGCCGACCCGGTCCGCGATCGCCAGCGCCTCTTCCTGGTCATGGGTGACGAACAGGGTGGTGATCCCCACCTCGAGCTGGATCCTGCGGATCTCGTCCCGGAGCTGCGCCCGGACCTTCGCGTCGAGCGCTGACAGCGGTTCGTCCAGCAACAGCACCTGCGGCTCGATGGCCAGCGCGCGGGCCAGCGCCACCCGCTGCTGCTGCCCGCCGGAGAGCTGGTGCGGATAGCGGTCAGCCTGCTCGGACAGGCCGACGAGCTCGAGCATCTCTACCGCCCGCCGGTCCCGCACAGCTGCCACTGCCCGGCGCAGGCGCAGCCCGAATGCCACGTTCTGGCGCACGGTCATGTGCGGGAACAGCGAGTAGGCCTGGAACACCATGCCCATGTCGCGCCGGCTGGCGGGAACGTGCGTGATGTCCCGGCCAGCCACGGTGATCTGGCCGGCGTCAGCATCCTCCAGCCCGGCGAGCAGGCGCAATGTGGTGGTCTTGCCGCAGCCTGACGGACCGAGCAGCGCCACCAGCTCACCGGGCTGCAGCGTGAGGTCGAGCCCGTCGAGCGCGACCACCTGCCCGTAACGGCGACTCAGCCCGGTCATCTGGACCTCGACCGCATTCCTGGTCGCGGCCTCCTGCGCGCTCGTTGCCTGCGGAGTCACTGACGGCACCTCATCCCCGGCTGCGCCGACGGCGGCGGCCGACGTAGGAAAGGATCAGCAGCAGCGCGAACGCGAACGCCAGCGCCGCGGTAGAAGTAGCGAACAACACGCCAGCATTAGGCGTATTTCGGCTGATGGAGTACAGCTCGACCTGCAGGTTGTTGTACAGCAGCAGGTAGGCGATGGTGAACTCGCCGAGTACCAGCGCCGAGGTGAGCAGCAGCGCGTTGAGTATGGCCTGCCACATGTTCGGCACGATGACCCGGACTATCACGGTGAGCCACCGCGCGCCCAGGCTGCGGGCCGCCTCTGCCAGGGTCGTGACGTCGAGCCCGCCAAGCCCCGCAGCCAGCGCGCGGTAGGCATACGGCAGTGCCAGGATCACGTACACCCAGAACAGCATCAGCGACGACAGGCTGATCCGCTGGATCCTGTTGTAGATCGGCCCGAGGCCGACCACCAGCACGATCGCCGGGATGGTCAGCGGCAGCAGGCACAGGAACTCGAACGTGCGGCTGAGCCAGCGGACCCGCAGCCGGATCCAGATCATCGTCGGGACCAGCAACAGCACGATGACCGTGCAGGTGATCAGGGCCAGCTCCAGCGTAATCTCGATCGAGCTGATCAGCGGCGGGATGCCGACGGCCTGGGTGCCCTGATAGGAGGCGATCTGCGACCACGCTGTCAGCGACCAGGTGCCGAGCTTCGCCCCTTCCAGCGAGAAACGGGCCATTGCCAGCAGCGGCAGCGCGAAGAACAGCCCGAATACGGTGAAGACGAGGTAACGGAACGCGTTGAGCCGCCGGCGGCGACGGGCCGATACGCCGGCGGCCCGCCTGGCCGCAGGCTCCCGCACTACCTCGCCGACCGGCGCTAGCGCAGCCATCGAGCCGCCCTTCGCTGCAGGAGCACGTACAAGGTCATGACGATCGCGACCATGACGATCATTCCCAGGGCCAGCAGGTCAGCGACGTTGACGTTGCTGAGCCCGACCTCGCTCGACAGCGCCGTGCTGATCTGCTGCGGCACGACGTAGGCAATCTGGTTCTCCCAGGCCGCGATCGTGGCGAAGGCGGAGAGCGCGTTGGCGAACAGCAGCAGCGTCGCGCCGAGAAACGCCGGGGCGAGCAGCGGTCCGCCCACGTACCGCCAGTACTGCCAGGCCGACGCGCCGAGGTTCTCCGACGCCTCACGCCACTGGATCTTGAGCCCGTCGATAGCGGGCAGGAAGACCAGCACCATCAGCGGAATCTGGAAGTAGGTGTAGATCAGGCCGATGCCCCACGGGAACTCGTAGAACCAGCTCGCGTGGAACAGCAGGCCCACCGGCCCGATCAGGACCAGGAAGGCGAATGCCAGCGTCACCCCGCCGAACTGGGCAAGCACGCCCGAGGCGGCCAGGTAAAGGCGCCGCACGACGCCATCGGGGTTGCCGGACGCCACCGCATAGGCCAAGATCGCGCCGAGCACCGCCCCGGCGACCGAGGACAGCAGGCACAGCTTGAATGAGCCGATGAAGTAACCGCGTACCAGCGGATTAGCCAGCTCGGTAATGTTCGACAGCTGCCAGGCGCCGGACGGGTTCTTGAGCGAGTCGACTACCACGATCCCGGTCGGCCACAGCAGGAACACGCCGACGTAGGCAAGGAACGGAACTGTTCCGGTCCACGCCGGAACAGCCAGCCGGCGCCCGGCCCGTGATGGCCGGGCGCCGGTCTTCGTTGTCGCAGCTACCGCCACATTCCCTCGCTAGCTGACGGCTTTGGCCCAGTTGGTGGCCAGGTAGTTGGCGGCGGCCGTAGCCTGGCCCTCGGACAGGAACACCGGTGTACCGATCACCGGCGGCAGCTTCGCCGCGGCCGCCTTGTTGATCGTGCCGTTGGCGGTCATCGCCGCCTCCTCGACCGGCCGTGCGCCGCCGTCCAGCCAGAGGTTCTGCCCGCCGGCCGGGGCCTGCGAGTACAGGAACTCCTCCCACAGCCTGGCAGCTGCCGGGTGCGGCGCGTCCTTGTTGATGGCCTGGGCGTAGTAGCCGCCGAGTACCGCGTTCGGTGGGATGAACACCTTCCAGTTCGACACGCCGACATAGCTCGGCAGGTTGAGGTAGTCCCAGTTGAACACGACCGGAGTCGTGCCGGCCTTGACGGTTGCGCCGGTCGCCTGCACCGGGGAGAAGTTGCCCTTCACCTTGAGCTGATGGAAGAAGTTCACGCCCTGGGCGATGCTGCTGGCGGAGCCGCCCTCAGCCAGGCTTGCCATCATGACCCCGTTCAGCGCGGCGTTCGCCGCGGTCGGGTTGCCGTTCAGCGCGACAGCGTTCTTGAACTTCGGGCCCAGCAGCTGGTTCAGCGAGGTGATGGTGCCGAACTTGCTCGAGTACCCGACCGCCATGTAGCCACCGTAGTCCTGGACCCACCGGCCGCTCGGGTCCTTCTGCGCGGCCGGTATGCCACTCCAGGTGCTGACCTGGTACGGGGCGAACAGGTTGGTGTTCGCCAGCGCCACCGCCATGCCGACGTCGAGGACGTCGGGTGCCTTGGCGGTGCCGTTCTCCGTCTTCACGGCGTCGACCTCTTGCTGGCTCGAGCCGTCTGGCAGGGCGGACACGACCTTGATCCCGTACAGCTTCTCGAAGTCGGAAATGATGGTGCCGTAGTTCGCCCAGGTTGGCGGCAGGGCGATGACGTTCAGCGTGCCCTCTTTCTTAGCGGCGGCGATGAGCTTGCTCATGCCGCCGCCGGCCGCCGCCGAGGTGACCTTCGACCAGTTCGTTCCGCCGCTGGAGCCCGATGTGCTCGACCCGCAGCCAGCTGCCAGCAGCGCCAGGCCAGCAAGCCCGGCGAGCGCATACCGATATGGCGATCTCAAGAATGCCTCCTGTTGCTTCCCTGTGCCGATAAGGCCGCCGCGGTCTCCCGGACCCCGAACCGCAGCATTACCAGGAAGTGAGCGTCCTGTCAGGCAAAAGGTAACGAAACCAGCTGCCTAAAACGTTTAGCATCGGTATGCTCGCGTAGCCCGTCCGGAGTGTCAAGAGACGTTACCGACTAGACGCCGCACGTCACCTGATGTTCACCTGGGGCGCCGGGGCGCCTGCACCGACGCGCGCTCCACCAGCGTGACCTCGGCGGTGTAGTCGCCCGGCGGCTCGAGTTCGAGCAGCCGCCGCATCAAGACGGTGCCCATGGAACGGTGATCGATCCGGATGGTCGCAAGCGGCGGCTCAAGCAGCTCAGATGTTGGCAAGTCGTCGTGTCCCACTACCGAGACGCCTGCGCCGATGACCACGCCCAGCTCACGCGCGGCCTTATAGATGCCGTAGGCGGTGTAGTCGGAGTTCGTGATGATCGCGGTGGGCGGCTGTGGCCTGGCGAGCTCGGCCAGCGCAGCGCGCTGCACGTCGGTGATCGTGAGCGGCGAGTACAGCACATCCGGGCGCATCCCGAGTTCCCGCGCCAGCAGGCGGAAGTGACGCAGCCGGTCCGGGTCAGCCATAAGCTGCCGCGGGGCGGACAGGAAGGCGACCCGAGAGTGGCCGAGTTCGGCCAGCCGCCGCATCGGCAGTTCTACGGCCGCGGCATCGTCCGGCCGCACCCGGCTCAGCCCTGGCACCCCTGCCGCCGAACCATTCAGCGCCACCACGGGAGCACCGGGACGCAGCCGGTGCCACAGCCGTACCGACTCGCCAGTTCCGACCGGCGCGATGGCCAGGCCCGCCACCCGCTGCGCGGCTAGCTCGCACACATGCTGCCGCTCGCGATCGAGCGAGTACTGCGAATCCAGCACCAGCAGCGTCGCCCCGGAGTCGGCGGCAACCTGCTGCGCTCCGCTGAGCACCTCGAGGAAGAACGGGTTGGCGAAATTCCGCACGACGAAGCCATACGTGCTGGTCCGCCCCCGCCGCAGCGCCCGCGCCTGCGGGTTAGCCCGGTAGCCAAGGGCCTTGGCCGTGGCCAGGATGCGCTGCCGGGTCTCCTCGGCCACACCCGGCTGGCCGTTAATCGCCAGGCTCGCCGTTGCTACCGAAACGCCGGCCAGCCTGGCCACCTCACGAATGCCGGTTACCTGGCCAGGGGCGTCGCTGCCTGTCGTCATGGCTACCTGTCGTCATGGCTACCTGCCGGCGCCGTCCCGTCGTCTGCTGCCGGCCAGGCGTCAGCGGGACGTCGCCGGTGTCACGCTCGATCGTCAGGCGTCAGGCTATCGTCCGGACCGGACAATCTCAGGACTAATGGCCCGCCATCGCTAAGCCCTCTGCCTCTGCTGCCGTTCCGGGCGCTTTGCCAGCATCAGGAGACGAACGGGCTAGCCACCGGCGCGCCCGAAAGGAGAGGGTGACATGCCAGGGATCGTGGTGGGCATCGACGGGTCGCACAACGCCAGCCGGGCGCTTGAGTGGGCCATGACCGAGGCCGGCCTGCGAGGCGCGGAGCTGACCGTCATCACCGTGAACTCGGTGATCGCTGGCTACTGGTCCGGGCAGCCGGTCGCGATGCCCGGCGATGACGAGCGAGTGGCCAGCGCGCGCACGCTGGCCGAGGACGCGGTCGCGAAGATCGCCGCCGAGCTCGGTGACCGCCAGCCGGCCAGCGTGCGGGTGGTGGCCATGAACGGCTTCCCGGCCAGGGCACTGATCGACGGGTCGGAAGGCTGCGACCTGCTGGTGGTCGGCAGCCGCGGTGGCGGCGGATTCGGCGAGCTGGCCGTCGGCTCGGTCGCCCAGCAGGTTGTCCACCACGCGAAGTGCCCTGTCGCGGTGGTGCCATCAGGCCGCTAGCCAGCACCTGCAAGGCGATGCGGCCGGGCCAGCCGGGTCGGCCGGGCAGGAGCGGTCGGCCGGGCCAGCCGGGCGACCGGGTAATGCCCGTTTCCCGCCGTCAGCAAGACGGTTGCGAACCGCGACGACACCTTCGATGTGCCGGATCCGCGCCGTGAGCTCCAGCGCGGTCTTCTCCTCAGGCACGGACCCGGCCAGGGTGACCACCCCGGCCGTCACCGTCACCTCGACGTCGGCGGGATCCAGGCCGAACTCGGCCGCGATGAGTTCCGTTATCTCGCCGAGAATCTCGGCGTCCGGCCGCTCGTAGACACTCAGCACGTCGACCCGGCTGATGATGCCGACCAGGTGATTCTCGTCGTCCACGACGGGCAGCCGCTTCAATCGGCGATCTTGCATGACCCTGGCGGCGACCGCGACCGGCGTTTCCGGCGTGACGGTCTCGGCCGGCGAGGTCATGAGCTGATCCGCGGTGACGGCCGTAGCCTTGGACTCCTCACCGAGCTTCCAGCGCAGCCGGGTCAGGCCAACCGGGAGATCCGGCTCGGCAGGCTTGAACAGCAGATCTGCCTCGGAGACCACGCCCACGACAGCGCCGCTGTCGCTGACGACTGGGCAGGCACTGACCCGGAACTTGGCGAGCATGTGCGCGATCTGCTTGAAGTCCGCATCTTCAGGGATCGCGATGACCCGGGTGGTCATCACGTCCCGCACGGTCGCGTTCACTGGCCAGATCCTCCCCCGGCGTGCCCTGCGTTCCTGGCTAGCCTTACCCCGTCAGCATCGCGCGCATCCGCCCCGCATCGACGAGCATCACCCGGGCAGCGCGCGCGCCGTGCGCACTATCGGCTCACCGAGCCGTGGATCAGCCTGCCGGTCCTGCTGCCCGACCGGGTCCCGACTACCAGGACGTCGCCCGCCAGAGTCGCGGCGGGAGCACGGGCAGAAGGTCCGGCCCTCCGGGGACCTCGGGCCCCGGATCTTGACGCGGTCATGACCCCCTGATGACGACCACCGGGCAGCGAGCATGGTGCACGCAGTGCTGACTGACCGAGCCGAGCAGCGCCTCCGTGAAGCCGCCGTAGCCGCGGCTGCCGACCACCAGCAGGTCAGCTCCGGCCGCGGCATCCAGCAGCACCTGAGCCGCGTTCCCCTGCCGGACGACTGGCCTGACGCTCACCGGGCTGTCCGCCTTGACGACCGAGCGGATGCTGTTATTCAGCGTGCTGGCCGCGAACTTGCCGAAATCCGACTCCCCCAGGACAGCGACCGGACCGTATGGCATTCCGCCGATGACCACCGGGTTGTGCCAGGCGATCACCGCATCGACCGCGGCACCGGTCCGTTCAGCCTGGCTCACTGCCCAGGCCAGCGCCTCCTGCGACGGCTGCGAGCCGTCGACCCCGACGACGATGCGGCGGCCGCTGCCGTTGCCCTCGCCGTTGCCTGAAGCCGTGCTCATGTCCCCCCCTGCCATGCCTCACCGCCACGCCGGTAAGCCTTCCCCGAAACCGTCCGCCCTACTGCCGGGCCGGCTCGTACAGTGCGGGCGCAGGCCGCTGGCCATGTGCCGGCGCTCCAGCCGGGGCGGGCGTGGTCACGCGCGCCGCGGCGAGCTGACCAGTCCGGCTTGACGATCAGTCCGGCTTGACGATCAGCTTGCTGCCGCGATCGACGACCGGTGCGCGAGTGACCTCGTGCCAGGCGGCCAGGCGTCCAGGCGGCCAGGCGATCAGGCGTCCAGGCGATCAGGCGAACAGGCGGCCAGGCGGCCAGGCGATCAGGCGGTGTCTTTGCCCTCGGTATCCTTGCCCGCGATGCCGCCCTTCCACTGCGCCGAGCCAGCATCCCACTCGGTATAGGTGTAAGGGTTGTCCAGCACCGTGGTTGCCGGGATCTGCGGGTGCATGCCCTCGGTCCAGGCTTCCGGCCCGAGCTGTCCCTGCAGGTAGTCCACCGTCCGGCTGACAACCTCGCGGGCCTTGGCCAGGCTGCCTCCGGTGAGCTTGTGGGCGTGCTTCACCACGCGGCCGTTGATCACCACCGTGTGCACGTCGCCGCGCTGAGCCTGGAACGCGACATGACCGTACGGGTTCAGCAGCGGGAACATGACCGGCGACGCGTCGTTCTTGATGAGCACGACATCGGCCTTCTTGCCCGGCTCGAGTGAGCCGACAACGGAGTCCAGGCCAAGTGCCTTCGCGCCGCCGCGAGTGGCCCAGTCGACAACGTCCTCCGCGCGCAGATGACAGTTGGTAACGGTCTCCTGCCTGGCGTGCGCCTCCAGGTGCTCCCGCGAGCGGTCCGCGCCCAGTGTCGTCCGCATGGCGGAGAACAAGTCCCCGCTCCACCAGACGCTGGTGTCCATCGATAGCGAGACCGGGATACCGTGCTCCCGCAGCCGCCAGGTGGGCGGGTAGCCCTGGCCCGCGCTCTGCTCGCTCTCGGTGGAAACCGACGCCGACCCGCCGGTTGCCGCGATGCGGTGGTAAGAGTCCCTGGTCAGGGTGGCCGCGTGCACGTAGATCGTCGACGGGGTCATGAACCCGTGCTCGTGCATCAGCCGGATCCCGTCGTCGTTGGTTGCTCCCCAGACCCCGGCGTGCGTGGTGACGGGCACGCCGAGATCGCGGGCGACTTCGAAGGCAGCCTGCTCAGGGAACGCGGGATCGCCGGTGACATCGAATGCCATCTGGAATCCGAGCATGTCGCTAGCGGCGCCGAACCGCCTGGTCACGAAGTCCCGGAACTCGGGCTTGCCTGACCAGTCCCACGGACCTGCCTGGATGTTGCCGTAGGCCAGCACGAACCGGCCCGGCACCGCCGTCAGTGCGTCCACCGCGGCTTCGGCGTGGTCTATCGTCTGCAAGCCGTGCGACCAGTCGACGGTCGTGGTCACGCCGGCGTCAACGGCCTCGATCGCGGCCAGCAGGTTACCTGCGTAGATGTCCTCGGGCCGGAAGACCTTGCCCCAGTTCAGGTAGTACCACACGAAATACTGAGTGAGTGTCCAGTCGGCACCGTAACCGCGCATCGCCGTCTGCCACATGTGCCGGTGCGTGTCGATCATGCCGGGCATCAGCACGCCGCCGGTACCGTCGACCTCGACCGCTCCGTCAGGTGCCGTCAGGTTCTTGCCTACCGCGGCGATCCGTTCGCCGTCGATCAGGAGATCGGCATCTCCGGCGATGGTGTGCGCGTCGTCCATGGTCAGGATCGTCGCGTTGCGGAAGACCAGGGGGCGGCCTGACGTCAGGTCGGGCTCGGCTGCCGGAGCAGCTCCTGCACTCATCGCAGATCTCCATTCTCGCCGGGGATTCGTTCTACCGGACAGGCGTCCGGATAACGACTGCCTGGAGCCTGACCGGAAGCGTTCCCGGTTTGGCGATCGGTGTCAAGGCCCGGGATGCGGCCGTCAGCATCGGCTGGCCAGATGCTGGTCCGCAGAGCGGACAGCAGGCCGGCGCCGCGCTACAGTCATTGCGGGCGTGCGCACCAAGGGAGATGGCATGGCACGGCAGGACACCAGCCCCGACTTCATCGAGGCGCTAGCCCGCGGGCTCGACGTGATCCGGGCCTTCCAGCCCGGTCAGCCGGTGATGAGCCTGGCCGCGGTGGCCGCCGCCACCGGACTGGCCCGGCCGACCGCCCGGCGCATGCTGCTGACATTGCAGGATCTTGGCTACGTCCGCGTGGCCGACGGCGGCTTCGAGCTCACCCCGCGGGTACTCGACCTCGGCATGAGCTACGTCCTGTCCAAGAGCCTGTGGGAGCTAGCCCGGCCGCACCTGGAGGCACTGGTCGGGCGGACCCACGAGTCGAGCTCGATCGCCCAGCTGGACGGCTCGGACATCGTGTACGTGGCCAGGGTGGCGGTCCCCAAGATCATCACTCTGGCGGTGACCATCGGCACCAGGTTCCCGGCCATGCAGACGTCGCTGGGCAAGGTGCTGCTTGCCGCCCTGACACCGGAAGAGGCCGAGCAGGCGCTCGCCGAGCCGAGCCGGTCCGGCATCGCGGCCCGCTGGCAGCCGACTGCCGCGGAGCGCGCCGCCGAACTGCGTGACGTGCGCGCGCGCGGCTGGTCGCTGACCGACGAGCAGCTTGCGCTCGGCATCCGGTCTGTTGCCGCGCCGCTTCGCGACGGCAACGGCCGGGTCATCGCCGCACTGAACGTGACGGTGCACGCCGCCGAGACGCCCGTGCAGGTGCTCACCGGGGAGTACTTGCCACTGCTGCTTCAGGTTGCCGGTGCCATCAGCGCCGACTGGGCCGCCCATCAGGCCACCCCGCAGATCGCGGTTCCGCTGCGGCAGGCCGCGTCCTGACCGCACGGCTCCCCTTGACAGCACAGGACCGACGGCGCGAAACTTGCTCGTCTGCGGACTAATGTCCGCCAAGCGGACAGAGGAATTGTCGCTGCCGATGAGCCAGGCTGAATCTACGGCACATCCCCCGCCGCTGACGGGCGTGCTGGTCGCCGACTTCTCCAGGGTGCTGGCCGGCCCGTATTGCACGATGCTGCTCGCCGACCTGGGCGCGGACGTGATCAAGGTCGAGAGCCCGCAGGGCGACGACACCCGCCGCTGGGTGCCGCCGGTCAGCGCGGACGGTGTGGCGACCTACTTCCTCGCGATCAACCGCAACAAGCGCTCGATCGCGCTCGACCTCACCGATGCCAGGGATCTGGCCGCCGCTCGCGAACTAGCCAGGCGCGCTGATGTCCTGGTGGAGAACTTCAAGCCCGGCGGCCTGGCGAAGTTCGGCCTCGACTTCGAGTCGGTCGCCGGCGCAAACCGCGGCATCGTGTACGCATCCATCACCGGGTTCGGCTCCGCGGGCGGGAAGAACCTGCCCGGCTACGACCTCATGGTTCAGGCCATATCCGGGCTGATGAGCCTCACCGGGGACCCGGCAGGACCGCCGTTCCGGTCTGGCATCTCGGTTTTCGACGTGATCACCGGACTGCACGCGGCGATCGGCATACTTGCCGCGCTCGGTCAGCGCGCCGCCACTGGCGCCGGCCAGCACGTCGAGGCAAGCCTGATGACCTCCGCGCTGTCGGCGATGGTCAACCAGGCCAGCGCCTACGTGGCCGGCGGGGTGACCCCGGTCCGGATGGGTAACTCGCACCCCAGCCTGTTCCCTTACGAGCCGCTGCCCACGGCCAGTGGAGACCTGATCATCACGGCCGGCAACGACGCCCAGTTCCGCAAGCTGTGCCGGGTACTCGGCGGCGAGCACCTGGCCGATGACGCCCGGTTCGCGCGCACCGACGGTCGCACGGCCCACCGGGATCAACTCCGGCCGCTGCTGACTGGCCTGCTGGCGAAGCGGACGGCCGGGGAATGGTTCGGCGAGCTGATCCAGGCGGGCGTGCCGTGCGGGCCGGTCAATACCGTCGCCGAGGGAGTCGCGTTCGCCGAGCGGCTCGGCCTGTCCCCTGTTGTGCGGGCAGGCCAGGGGGACGCCGCGGTCGCGACCATCCGTCACCCGCTGACCTTCTCCGCTGCCGCGCCGCGATATGACCTGCCGCCGCCGCGTCTTGACGAGCACGGCGATGAGATCCGCGCCTGGCTGAGCCAGCCTGCCGGTGACCACGCAGCACGATCGGCATGGACGCCGGCCTGACGGTGGAGCAGCATGCCGAGTATGTGATTGCCGGCCCGGATAATACTGATCGGATCACGACGAAGGAGTGCCATGGCCACAGTCGCCGCGGTCATCGCCTCGACGCATCACCCGTTCTACTACAAGGCGAGCACCTCGGCCGGGTCCGACCGGCCGCCGTTCGCTGACGAGTGGGTTGCGAAGATAGCGGCCTTCCGCGAAACGCTCACCGCCGCCCGCCCTGACGTGCTCGTGATGGTCGGCAGCGATCACTTCCACCAGCTCTGGCTGGACAACATGCCGCAGTTCCTGATCGGCAAGGCGCCGTTCTACGACGGCAACTGGTACAACGAGGAGCGCGAGTTCGGACTGCCGAGAATGTTCCTGCGCGGCGACGAGGACTTGTCGGCTTACCTGCTGCGCCAGGGCATGGACGCCGGATTCGATCTGGCCTTCAGCAACGAGCTGCGGATCGATCACAGCATCACCTGCCCGCTGATCACCCTGCGGCCGGAAGCTGACCTGCCCATCGTGCCCGTCTACACCAACATCTTCGCGCCCCCGCTGCCGCAGCCCAGCCGGTTCGCTGAGCTCGGCCGGACCATCAGGCGGCTGGTCGAGTCCTGGCCCAGCGACAAGCGCGTGGCCATCATCGGAACCGGCCACCTGTCGCTCGAACTCGGCGGCCCGCGCCAGTTCGGCCCGCACGGACCGGATCCGGAGTTCGACCGCAAGGCGGTGAGCTGGATCGCCTCCGGCGACCTGGAGTCCGCGCTCGCCGAAGTCAGCCTGGACAGCTTGTGGCTGCCGGGTAACGCCACGCACGGCTTCATGGATTTCCTGCTCATGATGGGCGTGGCGGGCGACGGCGCGAAGGCCGACTACACCGACTCGCTCGATCTGTTCCACACCATGGAGGCCTACTTCACCTGGTACCCGGAGGGGACCCAATGAGGCGGACACAGTGAGCAAGTACCTGGTGGACAAGTTCCTGTTCACCATCGACCGGGACCCGGAGCTGGTAGAGCGCTACCGGGCGGACCCGAGCGGCACCATTGCATGGTGGGAGGCCGAGCAGGCCGGTTTGATCCTCAACTGCCACGGGCAGGAGCGCAGTACCTGGCATGCCTTCACCGACACCGAGCGTGCCGCGCTGGCCAGCCACGACTATGTCACCCTGTTCGAGCTTGGCGCGCACAACTTCCTGCTGCTCACCTTGTTCATCGCGCTCTTCGAACGTGACTACGCCGAGCCGCTGGCCTTCCAGCGCGAGTTCGCGGCCCGGCTCGGCCACTGGAGCCTGCCGTATCCCGACATCGCGACCTGACGGCTCACCCGCGCCCGCTAGCGGGTCGCGTCCTCGTACTGCTCGACGACGCTCGCCGGAATGCGCCCGCGGTCACTGATCGCGATGCCCTCGGCCTTCGCCCAGGCACGGATGTCGCTGCTGCGCTCGCGAGCCGACGCCGGACGGGCCGGCCGGCGCCGGGGCCCGCGCCCGGCCTTGCGCGCATGCTCGACGAACGGCCCCAGGCCGGCGCGGAGGGCCCTGGCATTTCTCGCGCTGAGGTCGATCTCGTACTCGGTTCCGCCGATTCCGAACCGGACCGTCTCGTCCGCCCGTCCGCCGTCAAGATCGTCTTCCAGCATGACTGCAATCTTCGTCGCCATCTCAGACCTCCACGACTGCGATGAGTCCTGCTCTCACCGTATCGACTGCCGCGGCCCGGCGATCGTAACAGCGCCGCCACGGCGGCCTAGCGAGCCGCCGGAACCGCCGCAGCCGCCGCGCGATGGCCGGGGCCGGGCGATATCCGGTTCGCGGTTCCGGACGACCGGACGTAAACCCGCTCGCCGATGGGCTCGGCCGCTTCGGCGAGGAGTTCGAGCGTCTCGGCGTCCCCGTCATTCGTGCGGGCGATGAAGCGGCAGCCGTCGGCATCGAGGCGGCCGACGATGATGCCGGCCGGTGTCCCGTCACGGCCGTGCCGGATCGTGTAAGTCTCGATGACGGCCCATCCATCGGCCGCGTGAACCTGCGCCGGCGCCGCCCAGCTATCCACCTCGGCCTGCAGTTCGCTGCTGCGGTCCGGTACCCAGGCGACCGGGGCGGTGCCATACACGCCTGCCGAGTACTTGCTCATGATGCCGCCATTTGCGCCGACGAGCCCGAACGAGCCGGGCGCCTGCCGGGCTCGCTGAACCGTCTCGGCGATCGCGTGCATGGAATAGTTGTTGCCCGCGCCGCCGAAGAACGGCAGGCCGCCGGTCAGGGTCAGCCCGCGCGGGTCGCCCGCCGTCAGGCCAAGGCCGTCGCAGATGTTGAAGACCGGCGCCGGGAAGCAGCTGTAGAGGTCGAGAGTGGCCAGCCCGCCGGCGCCCAGGCCGGCTAGCTCCAGTGCGTGCGTCACGGCCATCACCGCGGCGGGACTCACCGACAGCTCGACGCGGTCCAGCAGGCTCCGCTCCCGCAGGTCCGCATGACCGTGCAGGAACACCCATCGGTCAGCGGGCACCTGCAGACGGCGGGCGGCTCCGACGGACATCAGCAGCGCGGCAGCGCCCTGGTTGACCTTCTCCCTGGCGACGATGTACCGGGTGTACGGGTCGGCAATCAGGCGGTTGGCGCTGGTCGGCGTGACTAGCTCGGCCGCGCTCCGCTCGACCGGCGCGGCAGCGTGCGGATTGGCCGCCGCTACCCGGCTGAACGGGGCGAACAGCTCGCCCATCGCGGCGGCGTACTCGTCGCGGGTCAGCCCGAGCCGGGCCCGGCGGGCGTTCTCGATCAGCGCGTACTGGCTGGGCGCGCCGGTGAGGCCGTGCTCGGCGAAATGGCGGGAGAACATGCCGTGCAAGCCGTAGCCACGGTCCTCCAGATCTCCCTCGGCATGCTCGGTGAAGTCCGGCCGGCCGGGATCCTGCGCGTAGCGCTCGACCGTCGAGATGGCCTCCGAGCCGAACAGCAGCACGACTTCGCTGCCGCCCGCGGCGATGACGCCGGCGAACTCGTTGACCAGGTGCTGCGGGGCCTGGCCACCGACGACTTCCAGGATCGCACGGGCCGGGCTGGCGCCGATGCGGCTCGCCACCGACCGCGGGTAGTTGTCCGACCGGCCGAGCGGTGCCGTCGCGCCGGGTGCTGAGGTCTCGAACTGACGGATCCCCGCGACCGTGTCGATCGCGTCAGCCACCGCGCGCTCCGCTGCACCGGTATCGGCGAGGGCCGCTCGCGCGGCATCGGCCGCGAGCTCGACCGGCGAGCGGCGGCGGTAGCCCGGATCATCCAGCCGCTCGGACACCTGCCCTACCCCGACCACGACCGGCGTGCGGGGATCGACGTCGCCATGCGTGCCGTTCCCGCTCATATTGATCATGGTAACGGGGCATTGACCGGCGGGCCACCAGCCCGGCAGAGCCGGGCTGGTGGCCGGGTGGAGGGGCAGGAGTTACGGATGCGCCTTGCCGCGGCTGCTGGCCAGCGCGTGACCGGTGCCCAGCACGTGGCCGGTGGCCATGCCGCGCAGCGCCGACTCGTAACCGGCGCCGAAGCCGGTCGGCTTGCCGTTGTAGCCGGTGATCAGCCCGGGGCCAGTGGCGCAGTTGAAGTCGGTGTTCCACGTCCAGGCCAGGTAGCTGGCGGACTTGGAGTTCAGCCAGTTCATCAGCGGGTGGACATAGGTGTCGGCGCAGTCGTTCTCGCCGATCTCCCCGGCGATGAGCGGGACCTTGGCCGCCACCGGCGCGATCTGGCTGTTCCAGCACGACTGCGTGTTGCAGGCGTTGAAGTTGTAGGAGTGCCATGACGCGGCAAGGTTGTGAGCGGGGTCGACCGGCTCGTGCGACAGCCAGCCTTTCAGGTAGTTCGACCACTCCAGGCCGCCGAGCATCAGCACGTTGTTCGCCCCGGTGGAGCGGACCGCGTTCACCATGCTCTGCATGCCGGCCACCGGGTAAGAGATGCCAGCGCAGTTGCCGCCGTACAGCCAGCAGTGCCAGCCCTCGGCGTAGTTCATCTGGTCGGCCTGCTCCGGGTAGGGCTCGTTGAACAGGTCGAAGATGACGGCGTCGTTGCCCTTGAAGGTGCTTGCCACCGACCTCCAGAACGGGATTGCCTGCGCCGCGTCGGGCATCGGCTTCTGGCACGTCGCCTGCGCCGACGAGCAGGCCGAGGCCGGTCCGGTGTAAGAGCCGTTCGTCCAGTGCAGGTCGAGGATGACGTTCATGCCGTCGGCGTTGAGCCGCTTCACGTAGCCCTCGACCGCGGACCGGTAGGTCGCGCCCGAGTACGCGTGGTTGACGTAGGAGTCCCCGTTCCAGCAGGCCTCGTTGAGCGGTACCCGGACCGCGTTGATCCCGAAGGACTTCATGACATTGATCGACGCCGTGCTGGTGGGCCCGTCGAAGATGCCCTTGTTCTGCACGCACGCGTACTCGGTGCCGGAGCGGTCCACGCCGTGCAGGAGGACCTGCTGGCCGGTAGCGCTGACCAGCTTGTTGCCGGACACGTGCAGCTGCGGAGCCGCGCCGGGGTTGGTGGCTGCTGTCAGCCCGATGGCCGGCGGACTCGCCGCTGAACCGACCGATGAGAACACCGCGACGCCTGTCGCGACGCTGGCCGCCAGGACGGCGGCGCCCGTCACGCGGCGGCGCATTGGCGACCCCAGCGTGGTGCCGGCCGCTCGGCCAGCGGCTTCCGTCACGCGGCGGCCGATGGGTGACCTCAGCAACCCGGCACTGGGGCTGCGTCCTGCCGCGTGAGCCGGCTCACCGGCTCGGGAGCGACGGATGCGGGCCATTGCTGTCGGGAACTTCACTTCGACGCCTCCAGGGCATGTCTAGGTGCTCGGTACTGCCTGGAGAGCCTAGGAAGCGGGCACCGCAGAAAGCGTCGTACTGGTGACCGAGTTCCGGGCACGCCAGCTGGCCGGCGGCCGCCTACTTCCATTGCGGTAGACAGCGAACCGGGCCGCACGTCAGCGGCATGCGCGAGAGCCGCGGATGGCCCGGCACCCGGCGCTGTGTGAGCGAAGTAACGTGACCGCAGCGGCCGCTATCGGGCAGCTCATGCCGTTAACTGTGCGGGTGGATCTTCCGTCGCGCGATCGCCAGGTGCTGACGTCGTGGGCCTGCTCACCATCGGTACGGCCGGGGCTCGCGCAGCGCGCGCGGATCGTGCTGCTGGCCGCCGACGGCGCGCGGACCAGCGAGATCGTCGCCCGGACCGGGGCGTCCAAGCCGACGGTGATCGCGTGGAAGAAGCGCTACGCCGTCGAGGGCCTCCGCGGCCTGCAGGACCGGCGCAAGCCCGGCCGCCCGCGGCACACCGATGACGCGGCGATCGTGCTGGCGACGCTGGCCCCGCCGCCACCGCGGCCGGGAGTAACGCACTGGTCGTCCAGGCTGCTGGCCGGTGAACTCGGCGTGTCCTACGTCAAGGTCGCGGCTACCTGGCGAGAGCTGGGCCTGCAGCCGTGGCGGCGCGAGCCGTTCCGGTTCGCGACGCAGCCCCGGCTGGACATCAGCGCACGGGACGTGACCGGCCTGTACCTCAGCCCGCCCGATTACGCGGTCGTGCTCGACGGGACCGGAAGCCCGGCACGACCGGACGGGCCAGCGGATCAGGCTGACGAGAACGCCGGTGCCGTGGCCCTGCTGGCCGCGCTGACGTCGGCGGCCACGCAGGACGTCGCAGGCACCTACTACCCGCGCCGCCGGCACCGCAAGTTCCTGCACTTCCTGCAGCAGGCCGCGGCCGCGAGGCCGGACGCCGTGCTGCACGTCGTCGCGGTCGACAGCTATGCCACTCGCCGGCACCCCGACGTGCGGGCCTGGCTGGCCAGACATCCCCGCATCACGCCGCACTTCACCGCGACCCACAGGTCCTGGCTGACCATGACCGAGGTCTTCGTCACCCTCAGCTCGCCGTCCGCGGGCGGCAGCCCGCCAGCGCTTCCCGGCACCCTCGGCGTATCCGCGGCGATCGGCGCCGTCCTGACCGGCTGGACCGACGGCTCACAGCCATTTGCCTGGACCAAGCCCGCCGACGCGGACGAGCCTGGTGGCGTACGGGATCAGTCCCGCAGGCCTAGCTGGACCGCCTTAGCGACCGCATCGAGTTGCGAGCGCGCGCCGAGCTTGGCCAGGATCGAGCGAACGTGCGTCCGCACCGTCGCGTAGCTGATCTGCAGGCGCTCGGCGACAGCCCGGTTATCTGCACCGTGGATCATGAGGCCGAGTATTTCCTTCTCCCGCGGTGTCAGGCTTGCCAGCAACTGCGCCTGGCTGGCGTGGGCGCGATCGATCTCGCGGCGCCGCGCGAGCGCGCCGGCGATGGTGGCGGCCGGAATGAGCGTCTCACCCGCCGCCGCCGCGCGGATCGACTCGACGATCTCCTCGCCCGTCGAGGACTTGAGCAGGTAGCTGCTGGCCCCGGCTTCGATCGCGGCCAGCAGCGGCTCATCGGTGTCGTCCGCGCTGAGGAAGACGATTGCGGTGGACCCAGAGCGAGCATGGATCAGGTCGGCCGCGTCGGCGCCGGTGCCGTCGGGGAGGTGGAAATCGATCACGGCCACGTCGGGCGATGACCCCGTCAGCGCCGGGACCACCGCGGCGACGGACACGGCGCTAGCGACGACTTCCAGGTCCGGGTAGTCCGCCAGCAGCGACGACAGGCCCTCGGCAACGACCGGATGGTCTTCGACGAGCAGCACCCTGATCGGGCTACCGCGCTCACGCCGCCCGGCCACGGCCAGCCTCAGGTGATCCGCCCAACGGAACCCAGAACTCCACGGTGGTCCCGTCGCCCGGTGCGCTTTCGATCCGGCACCAGCCGCCTGCCACCTGTGCGCGTTCCCGCATCAGGGTGAGGCCGAGGTGACCAGGGCGGTTCTCGACCTCCGCGGGGTTGTAGCCGACGCCGTCGTCGACGATGCGGACCAGGCAGCCGCCGTCGACGTCAGTGAACTGAACCCGCACGGTCGTCGCGCTGGCATGGTCGCGGACATTCGCCAGTGCCTCCTGGATGATCCGGTACATCAGCACGGTGCCAGTGCCCGGGGTCCGGGCACTGGCAGTGTCATCGAGATGGTAGGCGATCCCGTTCTCGGTGCGCAGTTGCTCAAGCAGCGCGTGCAGGGCCGCGTCGAGACTGCCCCGCTGCAGGCTGGGCGGCCTGAGGTCGAAGATGAGCTGTCGCAAGCGGCTCAGCGACAGCGTGAGCGTCTCCTGGAGCTTGCCGAGAATGCGCAGCTCATCGGGATCGGAGAGCCGATGCCTGAGCTGCTGCAGCCGCAGGTTGGCCGCGGCGAGCATCTGAATGGTGTCGTCGTGAATGTCGGCCGCGATCCGGCCGCGCTCCTCCTCCTGCGCGCGGATGAGATGACCGAGCAGCGCCTGCTGGTCCCGGTCCGCCGACTCGAGTGTGCCCAGGCCGAGTTCGAGAACGAACTGAGCGCGCTGCGCCTCGGTGATGTCCTTGACGCACATGACGGTCACCGTGCCTTCCCTGCTCGCTATAGGGACGACGTAGACCTCGGCCGGGAACTGGCTGAAGTCGCGGCGGCTGGCGACCAGATCCAGCCGGCGCCCGGTTCCGCCCTCGCCGGTGACTTCCTCGCCGGTGACTTCCTCGCCGAACGCTACCGGCTGGCCGGGAAAGAGCCGCCCGACGTCCTGGCCGCGCATCTCCCCCCGCCGGTAGCCGAACAGCGACTCGGCCCCTGCGTTGGCCTGACGGACCTGACCAGCCCGGTTCACTATCACCATCGGGTCCGGAGACGATTCGAAGAGCTGGCGGAACCGGCTCTTCACGGCGCGCGCGCCTCCCTGCGGTCTGGGGCTGACGGCTGAGCAGGCACGACGTGCTCGACGCCAGCCTGCTCGGCCGCGCCTCGGGCCAGCGGCGGCATGACGGCCACGAGCGGCGCCGTCAGCACGTCGTAGTTCCTGCCGATCTGGTCGCCCGCGGCGATCGCCGCGGCAGCGTCCCAGACGGCCGTCCAGAAGGCCCAGTCCGGCCGGTGCCTGCTGTAAGCAAGGGTCATCGCCTCCGCCCGGGCGCTCGACGCCGCGGCCCTGATGCGATACCGCTGGTCCTCCGAAGAGGTTCGGTACAGCTCCGCCCAGGCCCGGACGCGCTCGGTGTTGCTCGCCTGTTTCCAGGTATCCGCCACCCGGCTGATCTCGTCAGCCGACAGGTTCTGCAGGTCGGTGAGGAAGCTCGCCACTCGCCCCGTGTGCGGACCGAAGATCGACTTCATGCTGATCATTCCCATCTGGATCAGGTCACGGGGACCGGCAGAGCCCGGCTGCGGTCATGGGTGCGAGGAGGCCGACTTCGCCGGCGAGTGGCTTGGCGCCGGGGCCGGCTTGCCGCCCAGGCTGGGTGGCAGCACGTACGGCGGCTGCGGCGGGACGCTCGGCACAGCGCCCTTCGGCGCGGTCACCGAGATCTTCGCGGTAGCCGTGCCGCCGCTCTGCTGGCCGACGAGGCGGAACGTGACCTGCGGTCCGACTCCGCTTGGCACGACATACGAGCCTGCGGCGGCGGCGGAGCCTTGCGCGTTGACCCGGAACGCGGTCACTAGCTGACCGGCGTTGCCCTGGCCGCCGATATAGACCAGGACCACTTCATTGGCGGCGAAGCCGTTGGCGTAGAAGCTCACGGTGGTGCCTGGCAGGGCGCCGTACGTGCTTGCCTGAGCGCTCGGATCGTACGGCAGGACAGTGAAGGCCGACGTCACCCCGGCCCGGCTCTGGTCGCCGATGGCGGTCAGGTGCTGGACGCCCTTGAGCCCGAACGGCACCACGAAGCTGACCGAGAAGTCGCCGTAACTGTTGGCCGCCGGGGTCAGCGCAGGCTGGGACCGGTTCGAGTTGAGGTAGATGAGCACCTGCTCGCTGGGCGCGAACCCGCTGCCGGTGAAGGTCATCGCATGGCCTGCCCGCATGGCCCAGGGATGTGCCGTCGTGCTCGGGTACAGGCCCAGCATCAGGTACGGAGCCGTCGCCGTCACCTTCGTCCGCTGGCCGACCAGCACCAGGGAGGTTGGCCCGACCGGGGCTATGCCGACCCGCAGGGTGGCACGGATATCGCCCGCGCTATCGGCGGTCAGCGTTGCTGCCGGGATGCCGGCGGTCCGGCCCCAGTAAGCGTTCACCTGCTCGCCAGGTCCGAACCCGCTGGCGGCCACGGTCACCATCGAGCCCGGCTTACCTGCCGCCTTGCCGATGATGCTCGCGGTGCCCACCCCGCCAGATGACGAGAGCGACGCCGTGGCGGTCTTGGCACCGCCAGCCTGCTGGGCCACGACCTCGGCGTTCGAGGTGTTGACCGCGGTCGGCATGTGGAAGCCCACGGTGAGGTTGCCCCACTTATCGGTCTTGCCGTGCGCGACCAGCGTCGAACTGCTCGACTTGCCGCCCGACCGCAGCCATACCGAGACCGCCGAGGCCGGGGTGAAGCCACTGCCCTCGACGTTCACATATCCGCCCGGAGCCACCAGGCCCGGGTTGAGTATGATCACCGGCCCGGCGCCGGCCGCTACCGCGCGGCCGCCCAGTGTCACGGTCGGCATCGGCGTCGGCTTTACTGACGGCGCGACCGGGCCCGATGTCGCGTTCTGGCTGGCGCTGGCGGGCTTCTTCGTGTTCTGCGTCAGCACGTTGAAGAGCTGCCAGACGATCACGATGGCTACCGCGGCGCCAATCATGGCCTTCCAGTTGACCTTCTTCCGCCCTGGCGGACCCGAGCCGCCAGCGCCTCTCGGCCGTGGCGGACCCGAGCCGCCAGGATTCTTCCGCCCTGGCGGACCCGAGTCGCCAGCACTTCTCGGCCGTGGCGGACCTGCGCTACCAGGGCGACTTTCGCGTTCCGCGGCAGAGCTTCCGTTAAGCTTGGCGTCCATCATTATGGCCTTCCTATGACTATGGCTGAACCTTCCAGATTGAGACGCTCACTTTCCCGCTCGCCGACCCTTTAGACGCGTGCCAGACTTCGACAGAGTTACTCAGGGCGGTGAGCATCCATTGCTCCTGGCCGTTCGTGTTATTGAGAATCATCGCGTGCTGCATGCCGTTGGACAGCACGATGTAATTGATGTCCTGCCAGTTGCCGTTGCCGTACATCTTCTTGACCTGCGGGTCTGACGCGGCATTCCAGTGCGACTCGTCGTAGCGGTAGTAGGGGGCAACGTCGTGCAGCGCGACCCAGATGTCGTCGTCGGAAATGATCTTCGCGTTCGGCGGGATGTGCTGCCGGATCCAGGCGATCTGCTCGGCCTGGAGGTAGGTCAGCGGCACGTGATAAGGGTCGGCCGCCTGCAACGGTCCGGGTTGGCCGTGTACCCCCTGGCCGTGCTTGATCAGGTAGCCGCCGGGCGGCACCAGCAGGAATAGCGCCGCGCATCCGCAGATCGCCGGCACGAGGAAACGTGACGCGGGGACTGGAATGCTTCTCAGCGCTCGGTCCGCCACGAACGCGATGCACAAGGCGTACATCGGGATGAGCGGAATCACGTAGAAGTCGAGTATGACGCTTCCCCTGGCCAGGTAGAACGCAATCTCGAAGGCAAGGGTTCCGGCCACCAGCAGGGCGGGATCCCGTTGCCGCACATGCCAGCCGATCCAGATGCAGATGATCATGGCTATGGTGCCGCCGATAATCAGGAACGGGTCCTTGGGCAGCCAGGCAGTATAGAGGTACGGGTCAGCGCTCCTGGGGTTGAACAACGTCCCCTGATCGCGGTGAACCTGATACCACATCTCGTACAGCAGGGACACATGGCCCTTCTGCCCGGCGTTCAGGTTGAAGGAGAGGTCGGTCGGCAGCAGTTCATTGTTGAGCGTGGCGTACAAGAAATAGGCAACGATCGGCGTAGCGGCGGAAAATAGCCAGAAGAATATCGTGAAGTGCCGGCTCTCGTCCTGCTTGGCCCGGCGAGTCAGCAGGTAGAAAATGGTCGGAGCGAAGAATATCGCATTCTCCTTGGTGACCACGGATATCCCGAACGCCAGGCCGGACCACAGGCCGGTGAACAGCAGCACGTCCTCGCGCAGCAGCAGGTAAATGCTCAGCAGCACCCAGAAGACCATGATGTTGTCGAGCAGTACCATCCGCTGGTAGTAGACCGCGAGCCAGGAGAAATTGAAGAAGAAGCACGCTATCGTCGGTGCCAGCAGGCCGCGGGACAGCTTGCGCGCGATCTCGAACAGGAAGTACGTGCTTGCCGCGTGCAGGATCACCATCAGCACGCGGCCGGCGTTCACCGGATTGCCGAATGTCTCGAATTGGCCGGGAAGCAGCAGCACCCAGGCCGCGATCATCAGCCAGCCGGCGGGCGCATGGTCGAAGACATAGGTCTGCGGGCTCAGCCGGCCCTCGCGGATGACCGCCCAGGCGCGCTCCATGTAGATGCCCTCGTCGGTTTCCCACAGCGGATAGTCGAACAGGTGGTAGCTATGCGTTACCACCCCGCTGAGAATCGCGAAGGCCAGCGCGATGGTGCCCAGCCGGCCGCGTGCGGCGTACCAGTCATGTGCCGAGGAAGCGACGCTGGCACGCCGGGTTACCGGGGCACTGCCACGCGGAGCGAGCCCGGTGACCCTTGCGCCGGGTGCCGTCCTATGCGACATTTTCGCGCGCCTCGTCTAGCCCCAGTGCCCGGTCGGCGGACTCGCTGCGATGGGCTCCGATGTGCTGGGTCTTCTCCCAGTTGATGATGCCGCGGGACTGGCGCCTGACCGCCCGCAATGCCGCGTAGGACAGGACAAGCTGATAGGGAATCCAGGCGATGGCCAGCAGCAGGACCGTCCGCAACGGCGCCTTCAGCCCGTGCGCCCCGGCAAACTCGTGCAGGCCGATAACCGAAACAAGCAAGTGCGCTAGCAGCAAGAGCACGGGCAGGAACGAGATCAGCGCCACCAGTACCGGCGTCTTGAATGTCAGCATCGTCGTGAGCGAGAAGATGAAGTAGATGCCGAGCAGGGCCTGGGCCTGCGGGAAAGCGAGGGTGTAGAAGGCGAGCCGTCGCTGCTTGGCGGTTGGCAGTTCGCGCCACACCCCTTTGCGCAGGGTCTGCAAGAATCCCTGGCTCCACCGGGTGCGCTGCCGGATGAACTGCGCCAGCGTCGGCGGGGTTTCCTCCTTGGTCACGTAGCGGTCGTCGTAGACGACGCGGATCCGCTCGCCAGCCGCCGACACGCGCAGGCCGATGTCCGCGTCCTCGGTCAGGTTCTGCTCGTCCCAGCCGCCAAGGCGGGCGACGAGGGCGCGCTCGAAGAAGACGGTGTTCCCGCCCAGTGGGATCGCCCCGAGCTTGGCGTGGTAGTGCAGGCGGCTCTTGAACCAGAAGAAGTACTCAAGGACATTCAGCGCCGAGTACCAGTTGGAGTCGAAGTTCATGAGCTGGACTCCGGCCTGGACGACCTTGACTTTCTCTTCTTCCATTACCGTGTTCACGACGTTAAAAATGTCCGGATGCATGTCGTCTTCGGCATCGAAGATGGTGACGACGTCGTGATGCGCGTGCGGCAACGCGGCATTGAGGCCGTGCGGCTTGTTGACCGGGCCGTCGCTGAACACAACTATCTGGACATTCGCCCGGCCCCGCCGCCGGAGGCGAATGATCTCCTCCTCGGCCTTGCCGATGGTGTCCTGATCATCGGCGGAGCAGATCACCAGGACCTGGATGAGGTGGGCCGGGTAATTCACGCGCGCGAGGCGCGCGATGGTCGCGCGGATGACCTGTTCCTCGTGGCGCGCCGGGAGCATGACCGTGAACGACAAGCGCGGCGCCAGGAAATGATCGGGCGCGCGGGCCTCAGCCGGCGGCCGGTCCCAGGTATACAGCGTCAGGTACAGCGTGTGGGAGGCCTGGGCCGTGACAAGTAGCGAAACCAGCAGCAGGCCGGCGAAAATGACATCCGCCATCACGCTGCCCGGCCCCGTGCCGAGACGACGCGCAGAACATCATTGGTAAACCCGGCAATCCCGAATTTTGCGACCCGGCCGACTTTGGCCCACGGCAGCCTGGTTATCGTTGCGTTCGTCAACTGGGTCTCCGAATCTTCTGGTTACGCAAGCTCTGCCCGCGCTTGCGTGCTTATGACTCGGCCTTGTTAGCTGACCACCTTGCTTCCGGGGGCTTCTGGAGAACCTCATCCGCTACCCAAATTTCTACCGGGCGGGAAACGCGGTGCCATCCCGGCGATCAACCATCTTTGGCGACGGGCGGCCGTCGCGTGATGATGCGCCCGTGAGCGGGGCTATGCAGCTAGCCGCAGGCGGCTGCGCCTAACGGCGTGGTCCGGGTTATGTACGCGGCAGCATCGGCCCGGTTCCGGACGCCGACCTTGCGGTAGGCGTTTTGAAGGTGCCGCTCCACTGTGTGGACGCTCACTACGAGCTTGACCGCTATCTCATTGTTCGTGTCGCCGGCGGCCAGCAGTTCGAGAACCTGGGCCTCGCGGGCCGTCAGGCCGTCTGGCCGCCGACCGGGCCGGCCGGAGCTGGCACTGCCCGGCCGTGGCCGGGGAATCAGCAATTGCTGACTTACCAGGCGGTCGGTCTTCGTCATGACCTCGGTGAGTATGCCCGGCTCCGGGCAGGTGGCGATGATTTCCCTGGCTTCGCCGAGATACGCCCGCGCGCCGTGCGATTCCCCGGCTCGGGCCTTGAGCCTCGCCAGGCAGAGCAGCGCCTGGGCGGTTTCCGGCCGCGCCTGCCCGCGCCTGCCGATCTGCAGTGCTTCCCGCGCAGCGTCTTCGGCCTCACCCCACTCGCCGCGCAGCTCGTGCAGGTCAGCCGCTGCCAGCGGCACCATCGCCGTGGCCCAGTACTGGCCGAGGCCATGATGAGCGGCGAGCTTCGAAGCCTTGTCCAGGTACCGCTCGCACGACTCCGCATCGCCCGACCTGATGGCGATCGCAGCCAGGCAGCCGAGCGCCCAGAGCGTGGCCAGGTTGCTGACGGCTGCCCGGGTCGGAGCCACCGCCTGCTCGAGCGTGGTGCGTGCCTCGGCGTCCTGCCCGCGCCAGCTCAGCACCGCGCCCAGCGTTGCCAGCGTGATCGCTTGCCATCGAGCCGTCCCGGCCGCTTCGCGCTCGACCGCCCGCCGGCTGGCCGCCTCACTTCTGGCGAGGTCGCCGGTCATGACCAGCTGTCCGGCCCGGACCATGACCACAGCCGACTCGACCGACGTTGGACCCTGGCCGAACGCGCCTTGCGGCGCAGCCGCGGCGGCGGCGTCAAGCCACGGGTCCACCTCATCAAGCCGGCCAAGGTGGCGGGCGAGGAACGCCCTGATAACGCACATCCGGGCGTCCTGCACCAGCATCTCCGGCGGCAACCTGTCCAGCCATGACTCCACCGTCGCGATCAGCCCCTGATGGACCACCGGGTTCCAGTTCGAGACGATGAGCTCTCTGGCATCGGTCAGATCGGATGCGGCGATGGCGTGCCCGATCGCATCGGCGATCGACCCGTGCTCGCGATGCCACATCGAAGCGCGCCGGTGCAGCTGCGGGGCCAGGCCCGGCTCCGATATCTCCAGCTCGTGGCGCAAGAGTTCGGCGAACAGGGTGTGATAGCGGTACCAGTGGCGAGCGGAGTCCAGCGGGACCAGGAAGAGCTGTGACCGCTCGATCTCCTCGAGCAGGCGCTGCGAGCCGCCCGTGCCGGTCACCGCGTCACACAACGGGCCGGACAAGCGCTCCAGGACCGATGTGCGCAGCAGCAGCGAGCGGACATCCGGCGGCAGCCCGTCAAGGACTTCGGCGGCGAGATAGTCGACGATCTGGCGGTCATCGCCATGGAAGGCGTGCACCTGCCGATAGGCGTCGTCGCGTCCGCGCAGCGATAGGCCGGCCAGGTAGAGCCCGGCGGCCCAGCCTTCAGTCCGATCGTGCAGCGCCTGGACGGCGTCCGGCGGGAGCGTCGCGCCCACCGTGCCGTTGAGCAACTGCGTCGTCTCGGCCGCCGAGAAGCGGAGCTCATCAGCCCGGATCTCGGCCATCTGGCCCCTGGCCCGCAACCGGGCCAGCGGAAGCGCAGGGTCGGACCGGCTAGCCAGCACCAGGCGCAAAGCGGGCGGCAAGTGCTCCACCAGGAATGTCATCGATTCCTGGATGGCCTGGTTGGAGATGAGGTGATAGTCGTCGAGCACCAGCGTCACCGGTACCCGAATGCCTGCGAAGTCGTTCATTACCCGAGATAGCACGGCATCCGTGCTCTTCACCCCGGCCGCGGCGAGCGCCTCCAGGGCACCAGCGCCCGCGCCAGGGCGCACGGTGCTGACTGCCGCGACGACATGAGCCCAGAAGCTCACCGGGTCGTTGTCACCCTGGTCAACCGACAGCCATGCGATGCGGTCGGTTTCGCCAGCCGAGTACCAGTCGCACAGCAGCGACGTCTTGCCCCATCCGGCGGGCGCGACCAGCAGGACGAACCTGGCGGAAAGAGCCTCGTCGAGGCGATCGAGCAGGGCCTGGCGAATGACCGTCCCCGCCTGTGCCATCGGGGGATGAAGCTTGCTCGCGAAGATCAGCGTCCTGCCGGGCGCGCTGGGGACACTCCTCGCGCCGCCCATCAGCCGGGCTGCCGAGGTGCGCTTACGGGTATAGAGACCCTGGTTGCTCACCCGGATATCGCCAAGATCTCGTTACGCCTGTGGTAGGCGAAGCCCATAGTGGCAGGATAACTCAGTTGTGATCGAGCCGGAACAGGCAGCGCGCCGCCATTCTCGCCGAGCGAACGATGCAGGGCCTTGCTTGCCGTTCTACCTGCAGGCCCGGCCGGGCTTCATCCCGGCAATCGACCATCTCGGGCCGCCGCGAGAGTATCCGGCTCGCGCGCCAGCGTCGCCTGGACCCGGCCGCGCGAAACATGGTTGATCTCCGCGATGAAGCCCGGCCGGGTCTCCCGGTAGAACACTTCGGAACGCCGCAGTTCCGTCTCGGGCAACTGTTGCCCGCCGTCCGCTAGCGATCACCGCCATGAGCGCCGCCGGCCGCCGAGGGGGCTTCGCGTGATCCGATCAGGTACCTGCCGTGGGCCCGGAGTGCGGCCGAAGACAACTGCCAGAGCACGGCATCTGAGGGCGGCCTTCCGGCTGATGGTGGTCATTGCCGCGGCAGGGCTCGCGGTCAGCATCGCGGGCTGCGGCAGCGGCGGCCCGCAGCAGGCGGCGGCCAGGTTCCTGCAGACCTACGCCCGCCCCGATGGCCGTGTGGTGCGGATCGACCAGGGCCACGACACAGTGAGCGAGGGCCAGGCGTACGGCATGCTGCTGGCCGAGGCTTCCGGCGATAGCACCCAGTTCCGGCGAATATGGATGTGGACGAAACGGCACCTGCAACTCCGCAATCATCTCTTCGCCTTCCACGCAAACGCCGCGGGCCGGGTCATCGGCCCCGGCGCTGCCAGTGATGCGGACCTGCTGATCGCCTGGGCCCTGCTCCGCTACTCCGGGCCCGACGCGGCCGCCTGGCATCGCGACGGGCGCGAAATAGCCGATGCGGTGCTGGCGCACGAGGTGGTCAGTGGTCCTGACGGGGTCCCGATCCTGGCAGCCGGGCCATGGGCTACAGGTCCGCCAGCCACGATCGACCCCAGCTACTGGTCGCTGGCCGCGTTTCAAGGGCTCGCGCACTTCACCGGTGATGAGACCTGGCTCCGCCTGGAGGCCGGCGCCGTGCGCCTCACCCGCCAGATCACCGACAACGGCAAGCGGCTTCCGCCCGACTGGGCGCAGCTCAACGTCGGCGACGCCCCGCAGCCGGAGCCTTCACCCGACGGAACGCAGACCCAGGCGCAGTACGGGCTGGATGCCCAGCGCACGGTCGTCTGGTTTGCCGCGTCCTGCAATCCGCACGCCAGGGCGCTGGCGGCGCGCTGGTGGCGGCTGCTGCGAGCCAGACGCCACGCGCGCGCGCTTGCGCTGCGCCTTAACGGCTCTGTACTGACTGCGACGCATGCCGCACTGCCGCTGGTAGCGGCAGCGGCAGCGGCAAAGGCAGCAGGCCATGGCAGGCAATCCAGGCAATTGCTGGACGAAGCAGCGCTGCAGCAGCGCCACTACCCGACCTACTACGGCGGGGCCTGGTCGGCCCTCGGACAGGCGTTGCTGACGAGCGATGCGCTGGGTCCTTGCTGATCCGGCGCCCCAAGATGATTGATCGCCGGGATGCATCGTCGTCCGGCGCCACGGTAGGACTGTCCCTATAGCCTGAGCGGCCTGCCGCGAACCCGGCAACCGGTCTCTTGCCGACAGCCGATATCCCGACACGCGAGCACGGAGAGAGCCATGAGCTTGAAGGCTAGCGAGCAGATTGCGCTGGATGCGATCGAGCACAACCTGCGGATTGCCGACCCAGAACTGACGATCGCGTTCGAGTCCTTCACAACCGTGACAGCGAACACGGCATTGCCGGAGTCCGAGCAACTAGGCGGACCCCGGACGCCGACCGTCACGCCGGCAGATCACGGTGCAGAACCGGCCAAGATGACGTTCGCGATGTGGCTCACCATCTTCTTCCTGGTCGGCATGGTGCTAGCCGGAACGGCTCTGGCATTGTTCTCCGGAGCCAGCCGCGGTGGCTGCCCGGGCCCGGCGCGACCGGCCTTCGCTCAGGCAAGAACTGCGGGCGGGCTGCCGCACGGACGGACGGGGCCGTCGTGCTCAGGTTTCTCGCACAAGTAGTGCCTGGCAGGCGCCAGCCCGCTTAGCTTGCTCCCGCATACTGGGTCGCCAGAACGGCGGGGAACCCGAGGTCGGCAGCCATCACCGCGGCTGACAGCCGGGCGGTGAGCTCACTGAGCCGGGCGCAGCCGTCCTCGCCGATTGCCTCGTACGGGTAGGCGGCCAGCTGATCGGTGCGGTCCTCGACGGCCTGGCGCCGCTGTTGCCCCAGCTCGGTCAGCGCGAGCTCCGGCCCGTCGGCTAGCCAGCCCTGCTCCCGGAGGCCTTCGGCCCCTGCGGCCCACTCCTGCTCGCTCCAGCCGCGGGTCGCCCGCAATACCTCGGCGGGGACGGCGCCGGTCGCGGCATGCGAGATGAGAGCGCCAGGGCCGTCGAGTCCCTCGGCCAGCAGCAGCGCGACGTGCCCGTCGCCCCGGTACTCGCGCAGCAGCGTCTGCGCGTGCCAGAGCACCAGGTGCGGCGCGTCGGGCCAGGGCAGCGCGGCGTGCGCCGCGAACAGCGGGCGGCCTTGCGGGCGCGTGGCCGCCCGCTGCGCGGCACGCTGCGCCAGGTCGGCCGCCTCGCGCACCTGCGGGCCTGCGACGTCGTCCGGCCACGCCTGGCGCAGCGACCGGTCGGCCGCGTCCAGCCGCGCCGCCAGCACCTGGGCCGGGGTGGCAATGTCCCACGCTGCCGGGATGCACCGGCGGACGATCGCGGGGCTGAAGTTGAAGAAGGTAGCGATGACGGTTTCGGCTGGCACGCGGCCGAGCGCGGCCGAGCGCGAGGCGAAGTAAGCCATGCGCGGATCCGTGATGCCGACCTTGCCGTACGCATCCGGGCCGTACGGGGTGAAATAGATCATCCCGTGGATCGGCTCCGCCGCGCGGAAGGTGCGCCGGGCCGTGTGCGGCGTGACGCCGATCAATCCTGACATGCTCGCCTCTCAGCCGGGCAATCTGACGTCGACGGCGACGTCGGTCTTCGGGTAGTACTGGGCCACCAGGTCAGGCCCGTAGTTCGCGCGGAACCTCTCGACGACCTCGTGCACCTGGCGGGGCTCGGTAACCGGCGTGGCCGTGGCGGTCACGGTCGCGCCGTCCGCGGTGAGCCGCAATCGCGGCGTCTTGAGCACGTTCTTGAACCAATCACTATCTGACCCTCTGACCGGGAGCAGGTAGAACTTATCGCCATCCCGCACAAACCATACCGGGAGCGTAATCTGCCGCCCGGTGTTCCTGCCGGTAACAGTGAGCTCGACCTGGTTCGTGTGCTGCAGTGCGCTGGCGAAGTCACCGGACATCTGTGATTCCCCCGTTCCTTGCCTGGCCGGCCAGCCGAGCAGGCCGGCTGATGCCGATGCAGGCAGGCTAATACCCGCGTCCCGCTGACCCCGGGACCGCCTGCGCCGGCGGCGGTCAAACTACCCGGCCGAGGGATGCGCGCCGGCTCGCCATCGCGGCATCGTTGCTGACAACCGCGTAACCGCGGCCGGAGGTAATGCGGCGATGACGGGAGGCCTGCCGTGAAAGCGCTTGTGTATAACGGCCCGCGGGACGTATCGGTGACCGAGGTCCCCGATCCGCGCATCGAGCGGCCCGGTGACGCGGTCGTGCAGATCACCAGGACCAACATCTGCGGCTCGGACCTGCACATGTACGAAGGCCGCACCGACATCGAAGCCGGCCGGGTCCTGGGCCACGAGAACATGGGACGCGTCGTGGAGACTGGCCCCGCGGTCGAGCAACTCCGCCCCGGCGACATGGTCGCGGTCCCGTTCAACGTCGCCTGCGGCCACTGCCCCAACTGCGAACGCGGCCTGACCAGCTACTGCCTGACCGCCAACCCCGACCGCGGCATCGCCGGCGCCGCCTACGGCTTCGCCGACATGGGCCCCTGGAACGGCGGCCAGGCCGAATACCTGCAAGTCCCGTGGGCCGACTTCAACCTCCTCCCGCTGCCCGACGACGCGACCGAGAAGCAAAACGACTACGTCATGCTCTCCGACATCTTCCCTACCGGCTACCACGCCACCGAAATGGCCCACGTCACCGCCGGCGACACCGTCGTCATCTACGGCGCCGGCCCGGTCGGCCTGATGGCCGCCTACTCCGCCATCATCAAAGGCGCCAGCAAAGTCATGGTCATCGACCGCCACCCGGACCGGCTCGCTCTCGCCGAGAAGATCGGCGCCATCCCGATCAACGACGGCGCAACCTCGCCCGTCGAGCAGGTCCTGCACGTTACCGACGGCCACGGCGCCGACTGCGGCTGCGAGTGCGTCGGCTACCAGGCCCACGACCCGGCCGGCCACGAGCACCCCAGTCAGACCCTGAACGAGCTCGTTGATTCCGTCAAGCCCACCGGTCACATCGGCGTGGTCGGTCTCTACGTCCCCGCAGACCCCGGCGGCTCCGACGAACTCGCCCGGCGCGGCGAGATCGCCTTCGACTACGGGAACTTCTGGTTCAAGGGCCAGCACATGGGCACCGGGCAGTGTCCCGTCAAGGCCTACAACACCCACCTGCGCGACCTCATCAGCACCGGCAAGGCAACTCCGTCCTTCGTCATCTCCCACCAGCTCCCGCTCGACCAGGCACCGCAGGCATACCGGCACTTCGACAACCGCGATAACGGCTGGACCAAAGTCACACTCTTCCCGGCCGGCTAACCACAACCACGGGAGCAGCCATGACCCGAGATCTTGGCGGCATGACAGTCGCGATCCTGGCGACCGACGGTGTAGAGCGGAACGAGCTTGAGGAACCCCGCGGTGCCGTGTACGGCGCGGGCGCCGCCTGCGACCTGCTGTCCATCCATCCGGGCGAGATCCAGGCCCGGCAGTTCGACCTGGTACCGGCCGGCACGCTCGCGGTCGACCGGCAGATCGGCGACGCCAAGCCGGACGACTATGACGCGCTGCTGCTGCCGGGTGGCACCGTCAGTCCCGACCTGCTGCGGATCAATGCCACTGCTGTCGGTTTCGTGAAGGCGTTCGCGCAGACCGGCAAGCCCATCGGCGCGATCTGCCACGGCCCGTGGACGCTCATCGAGGCCGACGTGGTCCGCGGCCGGCGACTGACCTCGTGGCCGAGTTTGTGGACCGACCTGCGCCTGGCCGGCGCCCAGGCCGTCGACCAGGAAGTCGTCATCGACGGCCAGTTCACGACCAGCCGGTCCCCCGCAGACTTGCCCGCCTTCTGCCCGGCGATCATCGAGCAATTCGCCGGCCGCCGGGTAGCTGGCTGAGCGGCCAGCGAAACCGCCTTGGCGCTGCGCGGTCGGCGGCAGATGCCCGGTCAGCCGGCCGGGACCGGCAACGGTGGCAGCGGGAACCGGATCGACGCGGCAGTGAGCGGCTCAGCTAGCCGATCATCATCGCTGATGTGCTTGACAGAGCCGCCCTCGGCGATTACCTCCTGGGCTAGCTCGTCGACGATGTCCGGGGATTGCCTGGTCTGATTGCCGCAGAGTGGACAGCTATCGCCAGATCGCGCCAGCCAGCCCGATTGATCGCATATCACGCCCGGCACCACGACGCCGTCCATGACGAGCAGGGTCTGTATCGCGGCGATCGAGCCAGCCCACAGGCAGCTGTTCAGGCCCGCGACGGCCAGCCCGCCCGATGCCACCTTCGCCATGATGTCGCTGACCAACTGCCTCTCCTGCGCACTCTCGTAACTCTGCAGGATCGCGTCAGAGTTCGCGCGCACCTCGGCGAGCACCGGCTCGGCCGGGTCGACGCTGAAGGTGCCCGCGACCATCGCCCGCAGGTCCTTCGGCAGGAAGTCGATGAAGGCCGGCACCTCGTACTCGTGACCGCCGACGATCAGCAGGTCGAAGTCCTTAGCACGGAACAACTGCTCGAGCCGCTCCACGACGTTCCGATAGTGCCGTTTGCTCAGTTCGTCTGCCTTGTTGCGGACCCGCTGCTCGACCCGCCACGCGGCGAAATTCGGCTTGCGCAGCACCCGGTCCCTGACCGTGCCCACTTCGCGCAGTTCGTCCTGGTAGATCTCCCAGAGCCGGGCAGAGGCCTTGTCCACGACCACAACGCAGGCGCGGTGGTACTCGTCCAGGACTGTCAGCATCGGCCGGACGTGCGGCATCGCATCGACTACCGCCTGGTCACGGACCCGGCGCGGCAGGGGCACCTCCTCGTACAGATTGCGCCCGCTGCAGGCGAAGATGGCCACGGCGCCCGGCTTCCAGCGTTCCTGCACCAGCGACTCCCTGATCCGGTCGATGTCGGCTCGCAGCGACAGGCGAGCTTCATGATCGACGGAGTCGCTCTTCGCTAGCGGGTAGACCTCGTCCAGCATGCTCGTCACCCGGGCGTGCAGATCCTCGCGATGACCTGGATCAGCGTCGATGTGCGCATAGACGGAAGTAACGGGTAGCTCGTCCCCGTCGAACCGGACAATCCGATCAACTGTCTCCGCTGTCAGCATCCGCTCTCCCCCGCGTTAGGACGATATCCGGGCCGCCGGAGACAACGAGTGCTGCCATCAGTCAGGGCGACGACGGTACCTGAGCTTTTGATGTACCCACGGCAGCCGGCCCCCCATGCGCGCACGCGTCCAAGACCGCCGTGATCTCGTCGCACGGCCAGCGCTGCGTGACGCGCTGAGCTCGGGTGTCACGGCACCGCCAAGGCGTGGGCGGCCAGCGGGCCGGCAAACCGGGCGATCAGCGCCGACCCCGCCGCGACGAGCAGCGTCACGGTGACGAGAGCCAGTCCGTTGCCGATGTGCCGGGCGCGCGGCGGGGGGGCGAGCAAGCGATGCACGCGGGCTGTCACGTTCTGGGCGGTTGCCGCCAGCGCGAGAACGGGAATTGCCGTGCCGGTGCCCATGGCCAGCAGCGCTGTGACGAGGACCGGCCGGCCAAAGTCACGCGCCGCGCGGTCGTCGGCGCGCATCTCGGCAAGCCGCTCCACCTCTGCGGCGCCGCGCGTGAACAGCGGCACCCGCGGAAGGATTGCGGCCAGCCCGCGGGTGAGCGCGACGAGCCTGTGATGGCCGCCGGCCAGGTGCGCCTTCTCGTGCGCGATCACCGCGGTGAGCTGCGCGGGCTCGAGTACGGCAAGGGCGCCGGCGGTAAGCACGATGGCGGGCGGGCGGCCCGGCACGCAGTAGGCGGCCGGCTGCTGGACGTCGAGAACTACCGTGCCGCTGGCCGCCGTCAGCGCGCGGCCGGTGATCCGGGCTGACTCGGCGTGGGCGCGCGTCCGCCGCCGGGACCGCTGCAGCCGGCGGCCGTACTGCCAGGCCAGCACCGTCGCGGCCAGCGCCCCGCCGAGCGCGGCGGCGCTGAGCGGGATCTCGAGGATCGCGCCCCGGTATACCAGCGGCGGGCAGGCGTGCCCGGTAGCCGACCGGCAGATCGCCTGAGCCAGCAGCGGCCAGCCCGTGACTGCCGCGCCGAGCAGGTACTGCAGCGCGACAGCGAAGCACGCCAGCACGCAGGCCATCGAGGTCAGCCAGGCCGTCAGCCCCAGCCGCGCGCTCATGCCGGGGGCGGTCAGCGCCGCCAGCAACTCCGGCAGGAACCACCCGACTGCCAGCGCATACGCGCAGATCAGCAGCGCCGGGGTCATTCCGGCCGCCGGCCGGATAGCCGCTGCACCACCGTGCGCAGCACTTGCGACTCCGCTCCGCCGATCTGCGCGACGAAGTGCGTGAGCACTGCCTCGGTGTCCCCTCCGCCAGCCAGCGCTTCTCGCATCAGCCGCGCGCTGTACTCCTCGCGACTCGCAGTCGCGGTGTACTGGTAGGCCTTGCCGTCCTTGACCCGCGCGAGCCAGCCCTTGCGGTGCAGGTTGTCCATAGTGCTCATGACCGTCGTGTACGCGATCGAGCGATCGCGGCTGAGCTGATCGAACAGTTCCCTGACGGTCACCGGCCCGCAGGAGTCCCACACCATGTGCATGACCACTGACTCCAGGTCACCGAATCCGCGCACGTTGCCTCCCCGCTGCGCCGCCGGGCCGTTACCTGCGGGCCGCTGACAGCTACCGGGAGCAGTCTAACGAATGCTACGGTCTACGTACGTAGACCGTAGATAACGACCGGCGGGATGGGCACCATGGGTAAGGCTGAACGGCTTGCGGCGCAGCGGGCCCGCCAGAAGATCGCCGCCCAGCAGGCGGCGGCAAGGCGCGCCGAGACGCGCCGGAGAATCGCGATCGCAGGCGGCAGCGTCGCCGTCGTGGTGCTGCTGGTGATCGTGGTCGTGCTGGTCAGCCTCGGCAGGTCCCCGGCACCCGCAGGGCCGGGTGCGGCGGCAGCCGACCCGGCGGTCGCGCGCGAGATCACGACCGCACCGGCTGCCACGTTCAACCGGGTAGGCGCAGGCACCGCGACGGGCCTGAAATCGATCAGCGGGCAACCTGAGCTCATGGCCGGCCGGACGCCGGAACTGCTGTACATGGGCGGCGAGTTCTGCCCGTACTGCGCCGCGGAACGGTGGGCGATCGCAGCCGCCGTGAGCCGGTTCGGCACGCTTACCGGACTGCGCTTCATCCACTCCTCGCCTGCCGACGTCTACCCGAGCACGCCCACGCTGACCTTCGCCGACGCCGGCTACGCCAGCAAGTACCTCAGGTTCGTGCCGGTCGAGTGGTACGGGGAAAAGGCCGACCCGGCCACCCCCTTCGCGCACGTCTACCTCCAGCACCCCACGCCGCAAGAGCAAGCGCTGTTCGCCCGGTACTCGGGCGGCTCGATTCCGTTCGTCGACATCGGCAACCGCTACCTCGTCCCGAGCGCTCAGTACGTGCCGTCCGCCCTGGCCGGGCTGACCTGGGCGCAAGTCGCCGCGGCGATGCACGACCCGGCCAGCGCGATCGGCCGCGACATCGACGGGGCAGCCAACATGATCACCGCCGCGATCTGCACGCTTACCGGCAATCAGCCGGCCAGCGTTTGCACGTCAGCCGGCGTCGCCGCGGCCGGCAAATCGATCTGACCAGTCAGGCAGGTGCCGGCAGCAGACCACCACAACGACGCTCGCCAGCCGGGCGGCTTCAACCGGCCCGGGGTTTCAGCGAGAGTGTCACCGGGTCAGCTGGACGTCTTGAACCCGCCGTTGCTGTACAGGACTTGCCCGTTGATCCAGCCTCCGGCGTCGGACATGAGGAAGCGGACCAGATCCGAGATGTCGGCCGGCGTCCCGAGGCGACCGGCCGGCGTGCTGCTCACGCACGCCTGGCGGATGGCCGGGGTCATCCAGCCGGTGTCGATCGGGCCGGGGTTGATGACATTGGCGCGTATGCCGCGGCTGGCGAGCTCGATAGCCGCTGCCATAACGACCCGGTCCAGAGCCCCCTTGCTCGCTCCGTACGGCAAATTGTGCGCAGAGTGGTCACTGGTGAGCGCGACAATCCGCCCTCTGACCTCCGTCGTCGGGCTGGCAGGCAGGCGCTCAGCAAATGCCTTGATCAGCAGCCACACGGCACGGGCGTTGACCGCGAAATGCCGCTCCCAGCTGTCAAGCGTCGTGTCCAGGATCGAGCTGTCCACGCTCTCGCAATGCGACATCACCAGCCCGCGCAGGGCGCCCAGCCCGGACGCGGCCGCTACCAGATCCGCGGCGGTACCGGCCGCGGCAAGGTCCGCGGGCATGATCTCAACCCTGCTCCCCAGGCGGCGGCACTGCGCCGCCACGTCGTCGGCATCGTGCTCGCCGCGCTCATAGCCCAGCCGGTCGTCATACGGCTTCCAGCAGTTCAGCACCAGGTCCCACCCGTCCTCGGCAAGCCCGAGCGCGAGACCTGCGCCAATGGACCGCCGCCGGCCGACACCAGTGACCAGCACCGTGCCGTGACCCTGACCACACATGACAGCCTCCCGGACGGACAAGACGGAGCCCGAGCAAGGCAACCATGCCCGGCCAGGCCAGGGCAACTGACTATCCGCACCGCCGGAAGTGGACCAGCCCTTCCGCGCGCTAATGGCCCGTGCTTGTGAGCGGCTGCATCGGCTAGCGTCGGTTGCATGGCAACTGCAAGGGGCGTGCGATGAGCGGAGAAGCCAAGCCGATGCAGCCTGCGGACGTGACCCGCCTGGTCGCCGAGCGGCTCAACGCCGGTGACGCGGCGGGGGTGGCGGCCCTGTACGAACCGCATGCCGTGCTGGCTTACCCGGCCGACCGGCCGGTGACCGGGCGGGACGCTATCCAGGCGCTCTACCAGCAGCTGGTCGATGCGGGGGTGAAGTTCGGCAGCGAGGCGCCGCTGCCGACCGTAAGGTTCGAGGACCTGGCGCTAACCTCGACGCGCTCGGCCGACAACGCCGGCGTCCGAGTCCAGGTGCTGCGCCGCCAGCCCGACGGCTCGTGGCTGCGGATCATTGACCGGCCTGAGGCTCCCGGGGCATAACTGGCGGGAGCGGTTCACCCGCGGGCGACAACAGCGGTTCAGCTACTAGCGGGCGCACCGTAGCTGCCGGCCGGCAGGGCGCCGCCGAACGTTTCCGCGGAGACGTCAGGGGCAGGACGGTCACGCCAGGATCTGCGCGGGATGCTCGATCAGCGCCACGAAAGCCTTCATCCACTCGGCTGCCGTGGTCCCGTCCGCTGCCCGGTGATCGACAGATAGAGTCACCCGCATTACCGCGCCGACTCCCAGCTTCCCCTTCTTAACCACCGGGGCGTCGTGGATGGCGCCGACGGCGATGATCGACGATTGCGGCGGGTTGATGATCGCGCTGAACTCCTCGACGCCGAACATGCCGAGGTTTGTCACACAGGTCGTGCCGCCTTCGAGTTCGCGCTGCTGGAGGCGGCCGGCTCCGGCCCGATCGACCAGATCAGCAACCGCGGCGGACAGCGCGGAGATCGGGTACCGCTCGGCCGAGCGGAGTACCGGAGTCACCAGGCCGCGCGGGCTGGCGACCGCCACGCCGACGTCGACTGAGCTATATGACAGCAGTGCATCGGGCGTCCAGATCACGTTCATGGCGGGCACAAGCTGATGCGCGCGGGCAACTGCCTTGATGACGAGATCATTCACCGAGACCCGGACCGGGCTCGTACCGTCGTTGAGTTCCGCTCGCAACCGGAGCAGCTTGCCTGCCCTGGCGCTCCCGCTGAGGTAGAAGTGCGGGACCGTCCGCTTGCTCTCGGTGAGCCGGCTGGCGATCGCCTGGCGAACCCGGCTGTGCGCGATGGCGGTGTGCCCCGCAGCCGCCGGTGGGGCGGCCGGCGCCACCGGGGTCGGCCATCCGGCTGCCGCGCCCTCCGCGGTTCCGGTGGTGACGGCTGGCGACGGCTGAAGCGCCGGCTCTGCCAGCCAGCCGGTCGCCGCGGCCGGCGCCCGGCCGATGGCGCGCATTGCCTGCTCGACGTCACGGCGCATGATGCGGCCATTCGGCCCGGTGCCGGCGATCGCCCGCAGGTCCAGTGCGCTGTCGCGGGCCAGCCGCCGGGCTAGCGGGCTGACGAAGATCCGCTGCGCCCCGGCCCGCAGTGCCCCGGCCTGCAGTGCCCCGGCCTGCTCGGCGTCGTGCGGCCCTGGCCCCTGCGGCTGCCCGTTGCCAGCCGGTGCGGCGCGAACCAGGTCAGCACCACTCGCCGGCGAGCCCGCCGAAGGCGCGGATGACACGGGCGAGCCAGCGGGAGCGGCCGGAGCCGCCGGAGCGGTCGGAGCCGCAGGCGGCGGCCCGGCCGCCACTCCGTGCGCGCGCAGCATTTCATCGATGTCCCCGGCCGGCTCGCCCGGCGCGCCGAGCAGCGCGATGGGCTGGCCGACCGCGACGTTCGCGCCCTCGCCGACGAGCCGGCGCAGGATCACGCCGTCCTCCTCGGCCTCGATGTCGACGACGGCCTTCTCGGTCTCCACGGTGGCGATCACGTCGGTGGCGGCATACGGGACGTTCTCGGCCAGCGGCCAGGTAGCCAGCACCGCCTCGCTCGCCCCGGCGGAGATTGCGGGAACGCGGAGCAGCCTCGCCATCGTCAGGCCTTCGCTAGCTCGATCAGCGCGCTGACGACGTCGCTCACCTGAGCGATAGCCGCACGCTCGAGCACCTTGCTGATCGTGGGTGACGCCTCGCCGCCGGTGACCCGCTGCACCGGGTGGTCGAGCCAGTCGAAGAACCGCCGCTGGATCTCGTCCGCCAGCCAGCCCCCGTACGAGGTGCCGAGAGCGCCCTGCTCCGCGATCAGGACGCGGTTGGTCTTCCTGATGCTCGCGCCGATCGTGTCCCAGTCGATGCTCGCACGGTCAAGCCAGCGCAAGTCGATCACCTCCGCGTCCACGCCACCCCCGCCGGACCCGCCTCCGCCAGACCCGCCGCTCGCGGCCACGGCGTCCAGCACCCGCTGCGTCATCGCCAGGTAGGTCAGCACCGTGAGCTCCGATCCGGCGCGCCGCACCGCGGCCCGGCCGACCGGCAGGCAGTAGTCCCACTCGCCGTCCGGCACCTCGCCGGACACCGGGTAGAGGTCTACGTGCTCCAGGACCACGACCGGGTCGCGGCACCGCAGCGCGCTGTTCATCAGCCCGATGTAGTCGAACGGCGTCGATGGCGCCACTATCCGCCAGCCCAGCGAGGTGGCGAAAATCCCGGCCGGATCCATCGAATGCTGCGACCCGTAGCCGGTGCCGATGGCGACCTTGCTGCGCAGCACGAGCGGGACGTCGCCGAGTCCCCCGTACATGTGCCGGGCCTTCGCGATCTGGTTGAAAAGCTGGTCGGCGGCGACCCACATGAAGTCGGCGTACATGAACTCGACTACCGGGATGAACCGGCCGTCCAGGGCCACTCCCCCGGCCAGCCCGGCGAACGCGTTCTCGCTGATCGGCGTGCCCAGCACCCGGTCGGGGTGAGCCTGGGCCAGGCCCTTCGTCGCGCCGTTGGTCCCGCCGTTCAGCCGGTGGATGTCCTCGCCCATGATCACGATACGGTCGTCGCAGCTCATCCGGCGTGCCATCACCCCGGCAACCGCATCGATGAACGTCATCTCCGCGGTCGGCCCGCGGAAGTCGGCCCGGTCGGCGATCGGCGCATCCGCGAACTCGCTCAGGTCACCGCGCACGCCCACGTCGGCGAACGCCGGATCCGGCCACTCGGCAGCCTTGATCTGCCGGGTGGCCGGCTTGCCTCCCGGCACCGGCTCGAGCAGCACCGAGCCGATCTCCGCCATCAACCGGGCGGCCTGCTGCCGCGCGGCCTCCACCGCCGTCTCGGCGAGAATCCCGCGGCGCGCAAGATGCCCGGCAATCTGGCTGATCGGGTCGCGTGCCCGCCACCGGGCTTCCTCCTCCCTGGTGCGGTACCTGAAGGCGCTGCCGGGAAACGGGCCGTTCTGGTGGAAGTAACGGTAGACATCCGCCTCCAGCACGGCCGGGCCGTTCCCGGCCCGAAGGTGGTCCACGACCTGCCGCATGGCCAGGTGCACCGCCAGGACGTCCATGCCGTCCACTTTCCAGCTGGCGATGCCGAAGCCGGGACCGCGCGCCGACAGCCGCGGCTCGCCGGTCGCCTCCTGCACCGTGGTCGACACCGCGTACCGGTTGTTCTCGATGAAGAAGCACAGCGGCAGGCTCCAGGCAGCCGCCAGGTTCAGCGTCTCCAGCGTCGAGCCGATGTTGATCGCGCCGTCGCCGAAGTAGGTGACCGCGACCGCGTCAGTGCCCGCGTGCTTATGCGCCCACGCCGACCCGGCTGCCTGCGGTACCCCGCCGCCGACGATGGCGTTGGTGCCGATCGCCCCGGCCTCCCGCCACTGCAGGTGCATCGAACCGCCGCGGCCGTGGCTGAAACCACGGTCCAGCCCGCAGACCTCGGCGAGGCTGCGCAGCAGCACCGCCCGCACCTCGTCGGGAAACGGCCGGGTCGGGTCGATGCCTTTCGGAGCCACATACGCAAGCGCCTTCGCCAGGAACTGGTGATGGCCCCGGTGCGAGCCGTTCACCGTGTCGCCGGCGGCCAGTGCCAGCACGGAGCCGACCGCGCCGCCTTCCTGGCCGATGCTGGAGTGGGCAGGGCCGTGGATGAGGCCGTCGGCGGCCAGTTCCAGCACGTATTCCTCGAACGCGCGGATCAGGATGAGCTGGGCGAAGGCGCCGACCAGGAAGTCCGGGTCGGCCGCGTCCCAGTCCTGCCGGGTCGCGATGATCTCGACCCATGGCGCGGACATCTGCAGCTGGTTCTGCTCCATTGCGCTCCCTGACCTTGCCGTCGCCGGAGGTAGCGGCCGGCCTAGGCCGAGCCCGTTTCCTGCCGGTCGTACGCCTTCCCGCCCGGGTAGGACACGAGCTCGAACTGCATGCCCCAGGGGGCCAGGAAGTAGACCCACCGCTGGCCTTCGCTCGGCCCGCTGCTCGCGGTCGGATCGCCGAGTACCCGCACGCCCTTCGCGCGCAGGTAGTCCACGGCGGCGTCCATGTCGTCGACGTAGAAGGCGACGTGATGCCCGCCGTAGTCGCTGTTGCGCGGCATGACCTGGCGCTGGTCGGGTGCCGCGTACTGGAACACCTCGAAGATCGCCTGGCCGCCGCAGCGGAAGAAATGCAGCTGCTGCATGACCGCGCGGGGATGGACGTTCAGGTGCTGCGACATCCAGTCGTCATCGTGAACGAAGGGGCCGAGCGAGTACATGTACTCGCAGCCGAGCACATCGATCAGGAACTGCCGCGCCTGCTGGAGATCGGGCACGGTGAACCCGATGTGATCGATGCGAGTAAGTCCGGGAACGGGCACGTCAGGCCTCACCAGTTGACCGCGACATACAGCGGCTCGGTGTAATCGAGCAAGCCCTCATGGCCGCCCTCCCGGCCGATCCCGCTCTGCTTGGCTCCGCCGAACGGGGCGGCAGGGTCGCTGACCAGGCCGCGGTTCAGCCCGATCATCCCGGACTCCATCCGCTCGCTCACCCGCAGGCCGCGGGCGAGGTCGCCGGTGTAGACGTAGCCGACGAGCCCGAACTCGGTGTCGTTGGCGAGCGCGACGGCCTCGTCCTCGGTCTCGAACGTCACGATCGGCGCGACCGGCCCGAAGATCTCCTCGCGCAGGATCGCCGAGCCCGGCGCGACGCCAGTCAGCACCGTCGGCTCGTAATAACAGCCGTCCTGCCTGGGCCTCGTGCCGCCGGTCAGTACCGTCGCCCCCGCGCCGACCGCGTCACTGACCAGCGATTCGACCTTCTCCACTGCCTCGTCGTTCACCAGCGGGCCCACCTGCGTGGACTCCTGGACGCCGGGCCCGACGCGGAGGGCAGCCATCCGCCCCGCGAGCCTGCGGGAGAACTCCGCCGCGACGGGGGCTTCCACGTAGAACCTGTTGGCCGCGGTGCACGCCTCGCCGCCGTTGCGCATCTTGGCGATCATCGCGCCCTCGAGGGCGGCATCGAGGTCGGCATCGGCGAAGACCACGAACGGCGCGTTCCCGCCGAGTTCCATCGAGGTGTTCACGATGTTGTCGGCGCACTCGCGCAGCAGGATGCGCCCCACTTCGGTAGAGCCGGTGAAGCTGAGCTTGCGCACTCGCGGGTCGTGCAGCATCGCCGAGACGATCTGGCCGGACCGCCGTCCCGGCAGCACGTTGACCACACCGGGCGGCACGCCGGCGGCTTCCAGAATCTTTGCCATGGCCAGCGCGGTCAGCGGGGTGTCGCTGGCGGGCTTGAGCACCATCGTGCAGCCGGCCGCCAGCGCCGGGCCGATCTTCCTGGTCGCCATCGCGGCCGGGAAGTTCCACGGCGTGACCAGCACGCAGATGCCGACCGGCCGGCGCATGACCATGATCCGGTTGCTGCCCGACGGGGCGATGCCGAGCGAGCCGTCGGCCCGCACCGCCTCCTCGCCGTACCAGCGGAAGAACTCGGCGGCGTACGACACCTCGGCGCGTGCGTCTGTCAGGGCCTTGCCGTTCTCCAGCGCTATCAGCGTCGCCAGGTCCTCGCGCTGCGCGGTCATCAGCTCGAACGCGGCGCGCAGGATTTCCGCCCTGGCGCGCGGCGCGGTCGCGGCGAAGGACGCCGCCGCTTCCTCAGCGGCACCGACGGCGGCGATGGCATCCTGCACGCCGGCGTCCGCCACCGAGGCGATCACCGTGCGGGTAGCCGGGTCGAGCACGTCGAACCGCCCGCCCGCCGCGGCCGGGACGGCCTTGCCGCCGATATACAGATCGGTCAGCAGGCCGCTGACCAGCTGGTCCACCTGTGTCATGCCGACGCTCCTGGAGTCAGTACGGGTTGGCGATGACGAGATCCTGCGCGGGGAAGAGGGTGAGGATCCGCGGGCCGTCCGGGGTCACCACGACCTCTTCCTCGATCCGCGCCGCGGAGAACCCGTCCGAGGCCGGGCAGTACGTCTCGAGCGCGAACACCATCCCGGGCTGGATCTCGATCGGGCTGGCGAGGCTGTTGAGGCGGCTGATGATCGGGCGCTCGTGCAGGCCGAGCCCGAGGCCGTGGCCGAACTGCAGGCCGAATGCGGCCATCTCGCTGGCGAAGCCGAAGTCGGTGGCGGCCGGCCACAGCCGGGCGATGTCGTCGGTGCCGACACCGGGCTTGACCGCCTCGATCGCCGCGTCCATCCACTCCCGCGCCCTGGTGTATGCGTCCCGCTGCGACGGTGTCGCGTGACCGACGGCGAAGGTGCGGTAATAGCACGTACGGTAGCCGTTGTAGCTCTGGATGATGTCGAAGAAGGCCTGGTCACCGGGCCGGATGAGGCGATCGGAGAAGTTGTGCGGGTGCGGGTTGCAGCGCTCGCCGGACACCGCGTTGATCGCCTCGACCTGCTCCGAGCCCATCTCGTACAGGCGCTTGTTCGCCAGCGCCACGATGTCGTTCTCGCGGATGCCTGGCTTGAGGCTCTCGACGATGTCCTGGTAGACGCCGTCCACCATGGCCGCCGCCTGGGTCAGCAGCATGATCTCGTCTGCCGACTTGATCTGCCGCGCGTCCAGCATCGGCTGCTGCGCATCGACGACGGTCAGTCCCTGCCGCTGCATCTCGGCGTGGAACGGCAACTCGATGATGTCGACGCCGACCGGCTGCCCGGCCAGGCCATGCTCGGCAAGCAGCTGCCTGATCTCGGTCACCGCCGACCTCATCAGGCCGGCCTCCGGCGCGATCGCGCCGCGCAGGCCGAGCATGCCGGCCCGGCAGCTCTCCGGCGGCAGCCAGGGGCAGTACAACTGGTGATGCTTGGCAGCAGACCCGAAGTCCCAGAGCACCGGCTCGGCATCGCGGGTCAGCAGCGCATACCGCGTCATCTTGTCGCCCAGCGCGCCGCCGATCCAGGTCTGGGTGGTGTAGCGGATGTTGTAGAAGTCGAACAGCAGGAAAGCGCCGCAGTCGCTGGCCGCCAGCGCGGCGCGCGCGCGGTCGAGCCGGTAACGCCGCAGCCGGTCGAAGTCGACCCGCTGCTCGAAGTCGGCGCCGCCGTGCCCTGGCGCCGGGAGCGGGCGAGCGCTGCTCATCAGTCCTCCAGCCCGTCGTCGACGCCGGCATCCTCGGCTTCCAGCGTCAGGCCGGCCCGCCTGGCCTGCTCCAGCAGCATTGTGGCGAAGTCCTGCGTGCGGTACCCGGCTCCGAGCGCCGAGGCGACCAGGGCAGCGGTAGTGGCGGCGACCGGCATGGGTGCCTCGAGTTCGCGCGCGGCGGCAAGGCCGAGGTCGAAGTCCTTCAGCAGCAACGGCACGGTGAAAGTCGGGGTGAAGTCAAGGTGCACGAGCGCGGGCGACTTGTACCGGCTGAACATCGACCCCATGACCGAATGGTTGATGAACTCCAGGAACGCGGCCCGGCTGATGCCGCCCTTCTCGGCCAGCACTGTCACCTCGGCCAGGCTCTGCATCGTCACGCCGAGCAGCACGTTGTGGCAGATCTTTGCCAGCCGCGCCACCTCGTCCTGGCCCACGTAGGTAACCCGGCGGCCGAACACCTCCAGCAACGGCTTCGCCGCGTCGAACGTCTGCTGGCTGCCGGATACCGCGAGGGACAGCTTGCCGGCCCGCACGACCTTCGGGTTGCCGCTGACCGGCGCCGCGAGGAACTCGGTGCCCCGCTTCTCCGCCGCCTCCCGCACCGCCGCCGAGGCCTGCACCGAGACCGTGGTGAAGTCCACCAGCAAGCCAGGGGCACGGCCGGCGTCGGCCAGCACGCCGTTCTCGCCGGCCGTCACCTGCAGCAGGTCATCCGACCCGGCCACGATGGTGAACACGACGTCCCGCGAGGCCAGTTCCGCCGGCGAGTCTGCGACCACGGCTCCGCGGTCGGTGAGTGGCGCTACCTTGGCTTTCGTGCGGTTGTAGACCGCGACGTCGTGCCCGGCGTCCAGCAGCCTGGACGCCATCTGCAGGCCCATCCGGCCCGCCCCGATCCAGCCGATTGAGGGTTGCTCAAGGGCCCGGTATGCCATCACGACGTCCTTCCCGCACAGTCCCCCGCAGTGACTGCCGCACGACTCCCGACCACTGCGGGCACACTATCACAAACGATTGCAGCCCAGAAGAGCCCGTCGGGCCCCTCAGGCGCCCTGATCCGGTGTCTCGGCCAGCCGTGACTGGGCCAGCCGTGACTGGGCCATCAGCTCGGCCAGGGCCGGCTCGGGCTCAAGGACGTACAGACCGCCGCCGATCCGGTCGGTCACCCATAGCAGGCCGGCGTCATCCACGAACAGATCGTTGATCTGCGGAACCTGCTGGCCGGCCGGGGGCTGCGGCACCCAGTGCGCGACCTCGGCCGGGTGCCCGGGATCGGCCAGGTCATAGACGCGCACCCCGGCACTGAAGTAGCTGGCGAACACCAGGCGCTCGCTGCGGTAGGAGCCGGGCTGGTTCTCGTGCAGGTTATGCGCGCCGAATCGGAGCGGCAGGTGGCTGTAGCCGGCCGGATGCGGGCAGAGTGACCGCACCTGCGGCCGCTCGCCTGCCACGTCGATCACCCGGATTGCCCGCATCGGCGCATCGGGCCCGTCCCTGACCTGCTCGTCGGTGGCTATCACCAGGCCACGGCCCGGCAGCGGCAGGCACGTGTGGGTCGACCCGCCGTCCCAGCTCAGGTGACCCACCTGGCGCGGGCTCGTCAGGTCCGACACGTCCAGGATGACCATGCCCGCGTCGTCGTATCCGAGGTAAGCCCGGTCGCCGACGATCAGGGCATGGTGGGCCGCATAGCGCTCGCCCGACGGCCAGCCCGGCTCCTCGCCCTCCCGCTGGCCTGGCCACCACCAGCGGCCGGCTTCCACCGGGCGGGCCGGGTCGGATAGATCGGCCACCACCCAGATGCGATCGGTGAAGCCGTCGGGGATGGCCGACATGTGCGCGTACTGCCCGCCGGTCCAGACAATCCGGTGCACCCCGCGCCCGCCGCTTGGCCAGAAGCCGATCTGCCGCGGCCGCAGCGGGTCGCTCAGCTCGTAGACGATCAGGCCGGCCGAGAACGGCTCGGTCAGCTGCGCCTGGTAGGGGAACTTCTCCGCGTTGACCAGCAGCAGGCCGTCGGCCACCTGCACCTTGTGGGTATGCGAGCGCGGTGGCGCCGGCCACTGGCTGACCAGGACAGGCCGGGCCGGATCGGTGACGTCAAGGACAGAGGTGCCCATGCCGCTGGTGCCGGTGTGGCCCACGTACAGCGCGTTGCCGTGGCGGATCACCTGCATGCCGTCGCCGTAGCCGCCGAGGTCGTGGTGAGCGATCAGGCGCAGGCCTGCTGCGCTCGCGGCGGGCGCGCTCGCGGCGGGCGCGCGCTCGTCCATCAGCCGGCCGCCGACTTGCTCACGGTCCCGCCAAGCTGGTCCGCCGCCCAGTCGGCGGTGGCCTGGCGGTGGAACGGCGCCAGGTTCGCGCAGCCGTGATTGCCCTGCTCGAGCAGCAGCAGCCGGGCGTCGCCGCCCGCCTCGTCCACCAGTCGCTGCGCATGCTGCCAGGGAATGAGGCGGTCGAGCTTGCCCATCACAGCCAGCAGCGGGCACTTGATCAGTCGGGCCCGGCCGGCCAGGGTCAGCTCCCCGGCCTTGCGCCTGGCTGTCTCCATGTCCGGCGACTTGGACCTGACCCTGAAGGCCTCGCGGGTGAGTACCGGGCGGCTGTCCCAGTCGTCGGCGAACGAGTACGGTCCGGCCAGCGCGATACAGGCGCGCACCCGGTCGTCGCCGCTGGCCACCCGAGGGGCGTAATAGCCGCCGAGGCTGACGCCCCAGACGCCGATCCGGTCCGGGTCGATGCCATCTTCCGCGCTGACCCGGTCGATGATGACCGCGCCGGGCACCTCCCAGTCACCCCTGATGGCCAGGTCGTACTCCGCCTCACCCTGGCCGGGGCCGTCCACGCTGACGGTCGCGATGCCGCGCTCCAGGAAGAGGTCCTCGGTGCTGCGCAGTTCCTCCTTGGCCGAGTCCAGCCCCGGAATCATGATCATGACCGGATGCGGCCCGGCTCCGGCAGGCAGCCGCAGCACGCCGACCAGGCGCGAAGACTCGAACGGGATCTCGATCCGGCGGCCTGGCGGATCGAGGTACGGCAGCGCATCGGTCAGGCAAGCGACTGCGCGGTCGTGCGCGCCCCGCATCTGGTCCATGTCGCCGACGAACAGGAACTTGGCGAAGTGGAAGTAGACGGCAGCCTGCGACAAATGCTCGCCCGCCGATATCATCCGCCCGGCTGCCAGAGCGTCCCGGCCTAGCTGCTCGTGCTCGGCGGCTACCGCGCTCCAGGCCGAGCACCACTCATCCCACGAGGAGATGCCGTTGACGATCCGGTCGAAGTCCCCGGCCGTCACCCCGTTGGTCGTGAAGCGCGGAGCCCAGTGTGAGATTGCCATGGCCAGCCTGTCGTCCATGCGCGAACCCTCTCGCCATCGGTTGTCGCGGTCTGCCGGACGTCATGGTCCGGCCCGGTTTGCCACCGTCTCTGCAAACGAATGCATACTCTTGGAAGCAGGCTGCGGTCAACACCCGGAACCGGAACCGGCCGCGCCAGCGCGCCGAGCACGCTCCGGCGCCCGGCGCTGCGAAGGAAGGCATGGACGCGGAAGAGTTCCACCTGGTTGTCAACGGTGCCGAGCGGACCGTCGAGTGCGAGCCCGGCACGCCGCTGCTCGACGTACTCCGGCACGACCTTGGCCTGACCGGACCGCGGTTCGGGTGCGGGCTGGGCTTGTGCGGAGCATGCTTCGTGCTCATCGACGGCACGGCCAGGTCATCCTGCGACCTGCCGGTCTCGGCGGTGTCCGGCCCGATCACCACAGTGGAGGGACTCGCGACCGACGGCTGCCCGCATCCGGTGCAGCAGGCCTTCATCGACGAGCAGGCCGCGCAATGCGGTTACTGCAGTTCGGGCATGGTGATCAGCGCGGTAGCGCTGCTGCACGCCCAGCCCGCGCCGTCCGAGCAGGACGTGCGACACGCGCTGGAAGGCAACCTGTGCCGGTGCGGCTGTCACGGCCGGATCGTCCGCGCGGTGCTGCGCGCTGCGAGCCAGACCGGACGGTCGTCCGGAACCAGCACCAACGCCGCCGCGAGCGCTCCCGCCGCCGCCAGCACGGCCACTCCGACCACGCCCACGGCCGTCGCGACCGCTAACGGACCCGCAGCCACTAACGGACCCGCAACCACTGCCCCGGCCGCGAGCCCTGCCCCGGCCGCGAGCACTGCCGCAGCCGCGAGCACTGCCGCAGCCGCGACCACCGGGGCCGGGCTGCCCGCCAGCCTTGCAGCTAACCCGTCGCTGGCCCGCTGGCTCGACTTCAGCCGACCGGGCAAGGTCGCCATCAGGACCGGCAAGGTCGAGTACGGCCAGGGCATCTGGACCGCACTGGCACAGATCGCCGCGGAGGAACTCCAGGTCGCGCTGACTCAGGTGCGCGTCGCGCCGGTCAGTACGAGCAGTAGCCCGGACGAGGGATTCACCTCGGGCAGCCGGTCGGTGCAAGACTCCGGCTCGGCGCTCAGGCAGGCTTGCGCCCAGGCCCGCGCGCTGCTAGTCACCGCCACTGCGGAACGGCTCGCCGTGCGCTCCGGCGAACTCACCGTCAGCGGCGGGCAGGTGCTGTCGGGTGACCGCCCGACTGGCGTGAGTTACTGGTCGCTGCCAACTGGGGAGCTGGACCGGCCAGCCGGCGACCCGGTGCCGTCCAGGCCCGTCGCCCAGTGGTCGGTGGCCGGTCACCAAGCGCAGCGGATCGACCTGCCGGACAAGGTCACCGGGAGGCCGCGGTTCCTGCACGACATGCGGCTGCCCGGCATGCTGTTCGGCCGGGTCGTCCGGCCACCGTCACTGGCAGCCCGGCTAGTCGGCCTGGCTGTGACGGACGACGGCGCCGGTGAGCCTCGCCGAACGCTTGCCGGCGGCAAGCCCGGCCCCGGCCAACCCGGCTCGTGCGAAGCCAGTCCCGGCTGGGCCGCCTCAGGCGAGCTTGGCCCCGGCGCAGTGCTGGTGCGCGACGGATCCTTCCTCGGCGTCGTGGCGCAGACTGACCGCGGCGCGCTGCGGGCGGCACAGCGGCTGGGCCGCGCGGCCCGGTGGCAGCTGCCCGAAGCCGCGAGCCTGCCCGACGAGCGCGACCTGCGAAGCTTCCTGCTGGCCGCACCGTCGGAAGCGCAGACCGTAGTCGACGCCGCTGATCCCGCTGCCGTTGCCGCGGTCACGACCGCGCTGACCGCCGAGTTCACCAGGCCGTTCATCGCGCACGCATCGATGGCGCCAAGCTGCGCGATCGCCCGCTGGGACGGCGAGTCCGTGACGGTCTGGAGCCACAGTCAGGGCATCTTCGCCCTGCGCGCGGCCATCGCCGCGGGACTGCGAATCGACGACGATCGGGTTACCGTCCACCATGCTGAGGGCGCCGGCGTCTACGGCCACAACGGCGCGGACGATGCGGCCATGGACGCGGTGCTGCTGGCACGCGCCGTGCCGGGCCGGCCGGTGCGAGTGCTCTGGACGCGCGAGGACGAGATGCGCTGGGGTCCGGCCGGGCCGGCCATGCTGGCCCGGCTCTCCGCGGGCCTGGATGCGGCCGGCCGGATCATGACCTGGCAGCAGGACGTGTGGAGCAATGGCTTCATCGGCCGGCCTGGCACCGACGGGCATCCCAGGCTGCTGGCCCTGACCCACCTGGCGGACGGGGATCCGATGCCGCCCGCGCCGGACGGGCCGCCGACCGGCGCGATGGGCGCCACCCGCAACGCGGTGCCCGGCTACGACATCCCGGATCTGCACGTCACGCGGCACCTGCTGATGCAGATGCCCATCCGGACCTCGTCGCTGCGCTCGCTCGGCGCGCACCTGAACGTGTTTGCCATCGAATCCTTCATGGATGAACTGGCCGCCGCCGCGGACCGGGACCCGGTGCAGTTCCGCCTCGATCACCTGACCGACCCCCGCGCTCGCCGGGTACTGACCGAGGCGGCCAGGATGGCCGGCTGGGACACCCGCGCCCGCCAGGACGGGACCGGACTGGGCGTGGCAGTCGCCCGCTACAAGGGCGTGGCCGGGTACTGCGCGGCCGTCGCCGAGGTTCTGGCTGACACCGACATTTGCCTGCGCAGGCTCTGGCTGGCGGTGGACGTGGGCCGGGTGATCAACCCGGACGGAGTAGCCAACCAGGTCGAGGGCGGCGCGGTGCAAAGCGCCAGCTGGACGCTGCGCGAGCGGGTCAGGTTCGACCGGGCCCAGATCACGTCGGCGAGCTGGGGCAGCTACCCGATCCTGCGGTTCACCGAAGTTCCCGCCGTCGAGGTGCACATCGTCGACGCGCCCGGCGAGGAGGAAGCCGGAGCGGGCGAGCTCGCCCAGGGACCTGTCGCCGGCGCGATCGGCAACGCGGTAGCCGACGCGATCGGGGTGCGCGTCCGCGACCTGCCGCTCACCCGCGAGCAGATCGAGCGGGCTATCGCGGCCAGCTAATCGCCTGCGGCCAGCTCACAGGGGCGGACGAGTGCGGCCTCCGGGCTACTCCAGGTTCTGGCTCATTCGCCGCAGGAGACGGGTCAGGTCCGCGATGTCGTCGCCGGAGAAGCCATCGAAGGCCTGCCCGGCCACTTCACTGAATACCGGAGTGAGGTCCGGGACGAGCGCTTGCCCGCGCTCCGTGGGCTCGACCAGGACCGAGCGGCGGTCGGCCGGATTGGGCCGCCGCCTCAGGAGTCCCTTGTCCTGTAGCCGGTCCAGCAGCTTGGTCATGCCTGCCGTATCAGTGCCGACGGCAGCTGCGAGCTGACCGGGGCTTGCCACTCCGCCGCAGGCGATCAGCAGCAGCGCAGCCTGCTGCGTGGTGAGGCCAAACGTCGCGAACCGCCGGTCCAGCTTGGTGGTCATCGATCGAGACACCCGATGAAGGAGCGAGCCGCCGCCGAGGATCTGCATGATCTGAGCCATGACGCAAGTTTACCAGCCGCGACAGTAAGAGTCACAACAGTAGATGTTGCGACAGCTACAGGAAATCGCGACGGTTCCCCGGCCGGGCCGGGCGCCCTGGGCTGAGCCAGCGCCCTGGGCTGAACTCCCATGACTCCGGCATTGCCGGCTGACGACCCGGGTGACAGCTACGGAAGCAGCACTGGCAGCGAGAGCACAGCCTCGCGGTGGCTGATCTCAATCTGCACCGGCACAAGGCTGGTGGCCGTCGCGATCTGCTCGGCGGTGCCGGCAGCTATCCGGCGTTCACCCGGGAACTGCGCAGCCACGGCATCGGCGTTGCCTGCGGAACATGCAAGCCCTGGCAGCCGGGCACGCACCCGCCCGGCTGGCATCACCGGCCTCAGCCGCTCCCGTTCCGCGTCGCCCCGCTCGCCGGCGAGACGATCGAGTCCTACCTGACACGCGTGGCTGCGGCCAGCCACATCCCGGTCAGCGAGATCACGGCCTGCCTGCCGCCGTGGTTCGCGGCCCGTGCCGCCGCGTGCGACGATCTCGCCGGCGCCGCGCAGCCGCGGCAAAGGCTCGCCTGGCACCTGGCCGCGATCACCGGCGTCAGCGCCAGCGCCCTCCAGCATGCCCCCCCGCGCTCGGCGCCGGCCGTCCCGGCGAACGCCCGGCAGTGCGTGCCGCTGCCGCATGCCGCCGCTGCGCCGCCCGGCACGGGACCTGCGACCCGGTGCCCGTGCACCTGCCCGCACATCAGCGGATCTGCGCCCGCCACCAGATCTGGCTCGGCCGCACAGCCCAGATCAGCCTCGCGCCCATCGCCCGAAGCCGTCCCCGCCAACCGGCGCGCTGACTGGCTCGCCCGCAACCACGGCATCGCCCAGCTCGTGCTCGCCGAGGTAACGAGCCCGAGGCGGCGGACGGTGTTGTAGACCTCGTGGTAGCGGACGCCAAGCTGCTCAGCCAGGTCGGGCAGCAAGATCCGCTGGGCCAGCCGGTCGCGCTGCGCCCATACCTCTCTGAGGCGGCTGTAGCGGCGAGGCACGCCTTGGGCGTCGGGGGCGGCAATGGCCGCTACGGTGCCGTCAGCCATCCACCGTCGGGCGGTGTTGGGGTGGATGTCGAGTTCGGCGGCGACCCGCTCGGCGTCGCAGAGGGGATCGTCAGGGCTGCCGGGGTCGACCAGCCATCCGGCGTTGGTCAAGGTGGCGGTGATGTGCTCGGCGCGGTCCCGGAGCGGATTGTGCTTGCCCCAGTGAGGGCGGCGAGTGGTGGGAGTGAGCAGGGTGCCGATGCTGGCGGCGATCTTGTCATCGAGGATGGCCGCCACCTTGACCAGCGGGGCGATCTCGGGGTGGTCAAGGGTGTAGATGCGGCCGAACACGTCGTCGCCGGCCCGGTGGCCTCCTGGCGGTCCCGACAGGAGGGACAGGAGGGGAGGCAAGGTGTGCAGCGTCACGCGAGGCCGTGCTGGTAGGCGTAGGTGACGGCCTGGGCGCGATCACGTGCGTCGATCTTGGCGAACAGGTGGTTGATGTGGCTCTTGACGGTGCCTTCGCTGACCACGAGCCGTGCGGCGATCTCCGCGTTCGACAGGCCCGTCGCGATGAGGGAGAGCACTTCGGCTTCCCGGGGCGTGAGACCGTCGGGGAGCCGGGAGGCCAGTGATCGGCTCTGTTCCGGTGCCAATGCTTGTGCCGCGGTGGCGATGGCGTCGACGAGGTGGTGTTGCACGGCAGGGTCGATCACCGCATGGTCGTCGAGGACGCGGCGGAGAGCTTGGCGGATCTCTTCCCCGCCGGCGTCCTTGGTGAGATACCCGCGGGCGCCGGCCCGGAGCGCCTCGATCACCGATTGATCATCGGCGTAGGTGGTGAGGATTACGACCTTCGTCTCGGTCTGACGATCCCGCAGCTGTCGGGTGGCTTCGATTCCGTCGCAGCGGGGCATCCGAAGGTCCATGAGCACGACGTCGGGCCGCAGGTCCCCAGCGACAGCGACGGCCTCGTTGCCGTCTGAGGCGGCACCTACCACCTCGACGCCATCGAGGAGCCCGAGCACCATGGCGAGACCTTCGCGGACGACTCGCTGGTCGTCTGCGATGAGGACGCGGATCGCTTCGCTCATGCCGGCACGTCCAGCTCGACACGGAAGCCGCAGGAGGTGGTCTCGGTGGTGAGCGTGCCGCCGAACAGCTCGGCGCGTTCGCGCATGCCGGTGAGGCCGTAGGCGGCTTCGCCGGTCGGGGAAGGACGGGTGCCGTTGGCCGTGGCGAAATCCTCGACGACGAGCCGGGTCACGTGTGACTCGTAGGCGAGGTGCAGTTCGACTCGCTCCGGGTGGGCGTGCTTTGCGATGTTGGTGAGGGCCTCTTGGGCCACCCGGTAGAGCGCCAGGCGAGCCTCAGAGGAGATCTCGTGCTCCACGCCGGAGACGCTCAACGTGCAAGGCACACTCCGGTCCTCTTCGAACTGCGCAGCCAACCCGGCCAGGCGCTCGGGTCCGGGGAGCTCGTCGTCGCGCAGCATCCCGATGGCCCGCCGTGCCTCTTCAAGGCCGGTCTTGGCCAGATGGTGGGCCCGGTCGATGGCCTCGGGGAGTCGAGGATCGCCCGGGCTCCCGGCTGCGAGCATCCGGGCACCTTCGAGCTGGAGCATGAGCCCCGACAGGGAGTGCGCGAGCACGTCGTGCATCTCCCGGGCGAGTCGCTGGCGCTCGGCCATCCCTGCGGCGCGTGCTTCGGCAGCCCGGCTCTGCTCCAGCTCGACGAGTAGCTGCTCGGCCTGCTCGTTCGCCTCACCCAGCCGGTTCGCCAGAAACGCCATCCCGACAAAGCCACCGAGGACGCCGAGCAGTGGGAGGCCGGGACCTCGCCCACTGATCCCCGCGATCACCGCCAAGACCGCAAAGGCGACCACCGACACGCCGACCGCTTCCCGCCCTGGCAGGAACCGGGCAGCAAAGAGCACACCGACGAGAACCCCGACCGCGCCGGGGCCGCTCGGCTGCGCCCACATGAGTGCCACCGAGCCGGCAACAAGGACGGCGGCAAAGACGATGTGGACAGCGCCCGGGCGTCGGAGCGTCCAGCGAGCACCCACCAGGCCGGCAACGAACCCAGCGAGGCCAACCGACACGGCAAGGTCCCGGCCCGACAGACCCGGGGTCGGGCGGGCATGGACCCCGGACGCCACGATGAGGACGAGCAGGGCCGGGAGGAGCAGGCGGAGCCATCGCCTGATCGCCACTTGCTGCACGCGCGCCTGGCGCAGCCCGGCCAAGGTCGGCGTGGTCTCTCGCTCGGCGCTCACAGGGGAAACGATACGACTGACTGGCATCCGCTACATCGCCCCGAGGGTGGAGAGCGTCGCTCCCCGTATAACCCGCGTATAACCCTGGGTGGAGATGGCTCTACCCAGGGCTGGAGCCTGTGGGCCCGACGAAGTTCTACCCCTGCGCCGATGGGCGTTCGGCCGTGGCGGCACACGCTTGGAGTACCGGTTGGACAACCCAAGGAGGCGCTGTCATGTTCTCAAACTCCCTTTACCGCAATGGGCTTCTCAAGATTCCCATCGGCGTAGTGCTCGTGGTCTACGGGCTCGTCGGCGGGCCCGACAGCCGTGTGTCCCTGGTCGTCGGCGTAGTGCTCGTCGTGTGGGGCGCCGTCCGGTTGCGTGGCGGGGTCCGTGGCGACACTCGAGAAGGAACCCAACGGCGATGAGCGCAGTCATGGTCGAAGACCTCACCAAGCAGTACGGCGACCTCGCGGCGGTCGACGACGTCAGCTTCGAGGTCCCCGACGGCCAGGTTCTGGCGGTGCTCGGCCCGAACGGGGCCGGCAAGACCACCATCTTGGAGATGCTCGAAGGCTTCGTCGCTCCGACTGCCGGCACCGTCCGGGTCCTCGGCACCGACCCCCACCGTGGTGATCGCTCCTGGCGGGCCCGCATCGGGCTCGTGCTCCAGTCGACCAGCCTCGACGCCGAGCTCACCGTCACCGACACGCTCAGACTGTTCGCCGGGCTCTACCCAGCACCACTGGGGGTTGGCGAGGTGCTCGACCTGGTCGACCTCACCGACGACGCGCAGACCCGAGTGGGCGTCCTCTCGGGCGGCCAGCGACGGCGAGTGGATCTCGCCATCGGTATCGTCGGTCGACCCGAGGTTCTGTTCTTGGACGAGCCGACCACCGGGCTCGACCCCGAGGCGCGTAGGCGAACCTGGGCCGGCGTCGAGAACCTGACCTCGGCAGGGACCACCGTGGTGCTCACCACCCACTACATCGACGAGGCCGACCATCTCGCCGATCGGGTCATCGTGCTCGCCGGAGGGCAAATCGTCGCCGACACCACCCCAGGGGACCTGCGCAGGAGAGGCGGTCCGAGCACCATCGGCTACCGGCTCCCCGACCACATCACGCCAGCCGAACTGCCCGCCGGGATCGCCCGGCACCTCGATGCGAAGGGCCGCAGCCTGATCATCGCCAGCAACGACCTGGCCGCATCCCTGCGCGAGCTCATCAGCTGGGCCGACCGCCAGCACCTCGACCTGGCCGGACTCGAGGTCGGACCCCCCAGCCTCGAAGACGCATACCTGACCACCATCGGCGAGCCACTCACCCCGGAGGTCCACACCCATGCCTGACATCGCTGCCACCGCCGCCATGAGCCCCGTCGCTCACACCGCTACCAACACCGCCGCCGACGCCACCGGCACCAAGGCAGGCCGGCTCCCAAGTGCGGGCCGGCTCTTGGCCGCCCAGATCCGCTACCAGGTCCGCCTCCTCATCTCCTCGGGCCGGGCGATCGCCGTCGGTGTCGGACTGCCGGTCATCTTGCTGGTGGCCTCCAAAGGCAAGGACACCCGACCCGATGTCGCCGGCTACGCCGTCTTCGGCCTCACCATTACCGCCTGGAGCACCTACGGCGTGCGCCTCGTCGCCGCCAGAGAAGAAGGCGTCTTGAAGCGCTGGCGGGCCACCCCGCTGCCTCGGTGGTGCTACTTCCTCGGCCGCATCCTTGCCACCGCGCTGGTCGCTGTCACGGCCGGGGCGGTCACCGTCACGGCCGCCCTTGCCTTCTACGGGAGCCACTTCGGCGACGGCCCGGACACCCAACTCACGATCACTGCAGCCTTCGCCATCGTGGCCGTCCTGTTCCTCGGTGCGTTCGCCTGGGCGGCGACCGCCACCGCGCTCACCCGCGTCATCCCCACCGTCGAGGCCGCCTTCCCGACGCTCATCTTCATCTACTTCCCGGTGATCATCGTCTCAGGCGTGCTGTTCACCAACATCAGCGAACCACACTGGCTGTCCACGTTCGCCACCTACCTGCCCGCCCAGCCCCTCATCGACGCCGTCACGCACGCCGTCCGCCACACCGCGGGCGCCCCGTTCCTCCCGATCCGCGACGTGATCGTCCTCGCTTGCTGGGCCATCGGCGGCCTGCTCGCCGCCATCGTCCTCTTCCGCTGGGAGCCACACCGGCCCACCCAACGACGAGCGGCTCGAACCGAGTCATGACCCGGCATGTTGAGTGGGACCGGTCCGCAAGCGAAGGAGCCCTGTCATGACTCCCTCTCTCCCCCCATTCGCCTTGGGAGCCCCACCAACCTAACCTTCGGCAACGGCTACATCGGCGGCACTTGGCCCAGCGAACCCCACTACACCTCCGGCGGCGGCGACGGCTACCCCGGCTACTACTTCAACGGCCAAATCGCCGACATCACTTACAACAAGTAAACCGGGCGATTCAGCACCGTGCTGGCACCCGCAAGAGGGCCTTACGGGCAGCTCGTCGTGGTGCCGGGCGACCACTCGTGCGCCCTGGCCGCCCCGGAGTTCATCACGGCCGTCCCGGACTTCCTCGGCAGAGTTCCTGATCGGGCACACGCATCGCGTCTTCGCCGGGATGACGACTCCGGGCCCGGCTAGCGTTAACGCGTGACGATCGACCTCTTCGGCGGGCTCCCGGTGAGTGACTACGAGCACGCCATCGCCTGGTACGGCCGGCTACTCGGCAATGAGCCAGCGTTCTACCCGAACGCCACGGAGGCAGTGTGGGAGCTTGCCGAACACCGCTACCTCTACATCAAGGTGTCGCCCGAGCACGCCGGTCATGCGCTGCACACGGTGTACGTCAGCAACCTCGATGACCGGGTCCAGAGCATCCGCGCCCGCGGGATTGACCCGGCCGTGCAGGAGACGTACGGCAACGGCGTCCGCAAGGTGACATACCGCGATCCGGACGGCAACGAGATCGGCTTCGGCGGCGGCCCGCCCGAGTGACCGCCCGCCCGAGTGACCGCCCGCCCGAGTGACCGCCCGCCCGAGCGACCGCCCGCCCGAGCGACCGCGCCCGGCCCGGTGAGCTGACGGTTCAGACGCTCAGGATCAGCTTGCCCAGGGCTGCGCGGTCTTCGAACACGCGGTGCGCGTCAGCCGCCCGCTCCAGCGGATAGACGCCGCTGACGCCCGGGTCGAGCTGGCCCGAGCCGACCAGCTGCACCGCTTCCTCCAGGACCGGCCGCATCGCGGCCGGATCCCGGCCGGAGAGCTGGCCTGCCGAGAATCCGACGTAACCGATGCAGCGCGCCCGCAGCCATTCCGCATCGGGTGCGACCTCAGGCTCACCGCTGATGTTGCTGTAGGTGACGAGCCGGCCGAACGGCGCGACCAGCGGGAACGAGCGAGCGCGGACGTCGCCGCCCACCGGGTCGAAAATCACGTCGGCGCCGCGGCCATCGGTCGCCGCGAGCACCCCGTCGGCGAAGTCGTCGTACCCGAAAACGGCGCCGAACCCGTGGCTGAGCGCGAACTCGGCCTTACCCGCGCCGCCCGCGGTGCCGAGCAGCGGACGCAGTCCCGCCAGCCGGGCAAGCTGGGCGGCCACCGTGCCGACCCCGCCGGCCGCGCTGTGCAGCAGCACCGTCTCCGCAGGCGTCACCCGTGCCACCCGGCGCAGCAGCAGCAGCACCAGCGGAATGGTGATCAGCATGGCGGCCGATTCCGGGCGGCCCGCGAGATCCTCGGTCACCGGAAGGGTGAACTCCTGCGAGGCGACCGCTACTTCGGCGTAACCGTGCCCGCGGGTGAACGCCGCCACCGGCTGGCCGGGCTGCAGCGCGGTAACGCCTTCTCCCACCGCCCGGACCGTGCCCGACACCTCGACGCCCGGGATGAACGGCGGCTCGCCAAGCCCGTGCCCTCGGCGGTTGCGGACGTCGGTGTAGTTGACGCCGGCGTACCGGACGGACACCGACACCTCTCCGGGTCCCGGGCGAGGCTCCGGCACGTCCCTGACCGTCAGCACGTCCGGACCGCCGAACGCGGGAACGACGATTGCGCGCACCAGGCTCCTCCTCACGCTGCAGCAGTACGGCGCACCCGGCGCCGCTGCCCGTCAAGCGCGAGCCCGGCGCAGCCGCTGGGGGCGCAATGCCCGTTCCCTTGCATGGGGCAGGAATCCCTGCAATGGTTTGCATTATAGTCAGAACCGCAGGACCGGAGACAGCATGGACACCAGCGCGGACGTCGTCGTTGCCGGGGCCGGGCACAACAGCCTGATCGCTGCCTGCTACCTGGCCAAGGCCGGTTACCGGTGCCTGGTGCTGGACGCGCGTCACATACCCGGCGGTGGCGCCGCGACCGAGGAACTCCTGCTGCCCGGATTCCTGATCGACACCTGCGCGACCGGGCACACGCTGATCCGCGTCAACCCGCTGCTCACCGGCGACGAACTCGGGCTGATCGCCGACTACGGGCTGCGCTACATCGACCCCGACCCGGTCGCGCACGTCGCGTTTCCCGACGGGGAGCACTTCACCATGTGGCTCGACCGGGACCGCACCGCCGCCGAGATCGCCCGCTTCTCCCCCGCCGACGCCGCGAGCTACCTGCGCATGCTGGCCGAGTACGACGAGGTGAAGGGCATCTTCAGCGGCTCGCAGTTCACTCCGGTGGGCTTCGGGCCGTCGCTGGACGCGCGGCTGGCCGAGCACCCCCGCGGCCGGGTGTGGCAGCGCCGGCGCGTTCTGTCGGCCTGGGACATCATCAGGCACGAGTTCAGCAGCCGGCACGTTCAGGCCTTCATGCTCTGGATGGCCTTCCAGACCAACCAGGCCGTTGACGTTCCCGGTTCGGGCCTGCTGGCGTACTCGCTTATCTTCGGCCGGCAGCAGCGCAGCTGGTCCATCCTGGCAGGCGGGTCGGGACAGCTGACCACCGCGCTGACCGGCTACCTGGAGAGCCACGGCGGCACCGTATTGTGCGGCAAAGAGGTCACCCGGCTGGTGCTGGACGGCGGGCGATGCGTCGGGGTCGAGACCGCCGACGGCGAGCAGTACCTGGCCGGCACCGCGGTGCTGTCCACCATCCACGTCACCCACCTGCGCGACATGGCGCCCGCCGACGCGTGGCCAGAGGAGTTCCACTACGGGATCGATACCTACGACGTCGGCGTGCCAGGGTTCGGCGTGTACCTGGCGACCAGCGCTCCGCCGCGGTTCGAGACCCCGGACGGCCCGGTGACGGCGGTGTCGGCCGGAACCGTCGGCTGGCCCGAGGACGTCGTGCGGCTCGGCCAGGACCTGCGGACCGGGCGGTTCGTCTCCGACGTGCCGTGGTTGCTGGTGGCCACGCCGACGCTGGTCGACCCGGCCCGCGCGCCGGCCGGCCAGCACACCGTGAAGATCCTCAGCCAGCAGATCTACGAACTGCCGGACGGCATGGGCGACTGGGAGACCGTCAAGGCCGAGCACGCCCGGCGGCAGATTGCCCGCGTGCGCGCCGCGGCGCCGGGCTTCACCGACGACGTCATCCTGGCTCAGCTGGTGAAGTCGCCGGCTGACTACGAGCGGCTCAACCGGCACATGGTGCACGGCGCCTTCCACGGCGGCGACCGGGGGCTCGCGGGCAGCGGCCCGATGCGGCCGGTGCCGGGCTGGGCTTCGCACCGCATGCCGATTCCCGGTCTCTACCAGACCGGCGGGTCCACTCATCCTGGTGGCTCTATTACTGGCGCGCCGGGCCGCAATGCCGCGATCGTGCTGCTGCACGACCTCGGCCACGACCCGGCTGAAGTGCTGAGCGCGCCGCCGCACGCCACGCTCACCCGCCCGGCCGCGGCGAGCTGAGCGCGGGTAGCTGGGAGCGGCTAGCCGCGCGCGGCTAGCTGCGCGCAGCGGGCGGCAGGGCAACAGACCAGGGCAACAGACCAGGGCAGCGGACTAGGGCAGCGGACTAGGGCAACGGCAGCGCGCCGGGCAACGGACAGGGGAACTACGTGATCGTGGATGCGCATGCGCACATAGTGGTTCCGGCCGCGACGGCCGGTGAGGGACGGACCGGAAGCTGGCGACCACAGGTCACGCAGGCGGACGGGCGCTCCGTGATCTTCCACGATGGCCGGGAGCTGACATCGGTGGTCAGGGAATTCACCGACACCAGCCGGATGGCGCAGCAGGCGGCCGCGCAGGGCGTCGGCCACTTGCTGCTTTCGCCCTGGGTCAGGCTGCTGCCGTTCGAGATGCCAGTGCCGGAAGCCCGGCAGATCTGCCGGCTCCAGAACGACGCCCTGGCCGGCATCGTCGCGGCGGACCCCGGCCAGTTCAGCGCTCTCGGCGCGGTCGCGCTCCAGGATCCGGTGAGCGCGGCGGACGACCTGCGCACGGTGATGGCCGACGGGCTTGCCGGAGTCGAGCTCACGCCCGAGATCGCCGGCCGCTACCTGGGTGATGACGCATTCGAGCCGTTCTGGGCGGCGGCCGAGGACACCGGGGCGCTGATTTTCGTCCATCCCGCGACCCGCGGGCTCGCGCTGCCGGTATTTGGCGACTATTACCTCTGGAACAGCGTGGCCAACCCGGTGGAGACCGCAATCGGCGCTGCACATCTGGTGATGGCCGGCGTGCTGGAGCGGCATCCGGCGCTGAAGATCGTGCTTGCCCACGCTGGCGGAGCACTGTGGGCCGTCCGCGGGCGGTTGCGGCGCGCCTACGCGCAGGTGCCCGCTGCGCGCGCCCGGCTGCGCGAGGCGCCCGACGTCTCACTTGCCCGGCTCTACCATGACACGGTGACCCACGACCAGGCGCTGCTCCGGCGGCTGATCGAGGATGCAGGTCCTGAGCACGTGCTGCTGGGCTCGGACCGGCCCTTCGACATGGGCAGCGACGACCCCGTCGGCGAGGTTCGCGCGCTCGGCCTGCCCGCTGCCGCCGAGGCCGCGGTGCTCGGCGGTAACGCCGCCCGTCTGCTCGGCCACGCCGCGGTGCCCTGAGCCCGGCGCCGTCCGCGCACCGCTAACATCCCGCCCCGCTGCCCGGGCCGGTCCCCGGAATCCCCTGGGCGCAGGCCGATCCCCCAGATCGCCCAGGCGCCTCGTTTTGTCAGAGCTGCCC